>PEYH01000035.1 GCA_002774465.1 Parcubacteria group bacterium CG08_land_8_20_14_0_20_43_9 | reverse complement strand
GATAGAAGGCAAGGCCATAAAAATAGTAAAATAGATTTTTTATTTTTGATAAACTCTGGACAAGCGAACGGTTTTTTGATATAGTGAATGTGGTCGAAAGAGACATAAATAATTAATATGTTTAAAATATCATGAAAGGGTTTAACGCCAATATTGAAAAAGACACTTTGGAAAATAATAATTTCCGCAAGGCGCTTTATACCGGCAAACACAGCCAATTAGTGTTGATGAGTTTGAGGCCGGGGGAAGAGATAGGAACGGAAGTTCATCCGGACAATGACCAATTCTTCCGCTTTGAAAGGGGGCAGGGCAAATGTGTTATTGACGGCAATGAATACGAGGTGGCAGACGGTTCCGCCATTGTGGTGCCGGCCGGCGCCCAGCATAACATAGTAAATGTGTCTGACACGGACGAGCTGAAGCTCTACACTATTTATTCTCCGGCTCACCACAAAGACGGAATTATCCGCGTCACCAAAGAGGAGGCGGAGAGCAATGAAGCAGAGTTTGACGGCATTACTACTGAATAAATTATCTTATATCTTAAAACCGCCCTTGATAAACCCAGGGCGGTTTTAGGGGTTTAGAAATAAGCAAATTTTTGGGCGCGCCATGGCCTTGAACAGATGCAAATCTCTGCTATAATCTATCCGTATGGATAAATATGATGTAATTATAGTAGGAGCGGGACCAGCGGGTCTTTTTGCTTCTTATGAGCTTTTGAAGAACAACAAAGACCTAAGGGTGTGTTTGGCGGACAAGGGAAAGTCCGTCAACAACAGAACGCCCCAAGAGGTTATGTTCGGGGTTGGCGGGGCAGGGGCGTTCTCTGACGGCAAGCTCCATTATTCGCCGTTGTTGAGCCATGAAAAAATTTTGGATATTTATCCAAAAGAAGAATATGAAAAAATTTTGGATTATGTTGATTCCGTTTTTACCGGTTTCGGCGTAGATGCGGGCTATTATCCCAAAGACATAGAAAAAGCAAATAAATTGGTAGAGGAGAGCGAAAGATTGGGGGTCCAGCTTTTTGTCAGAAAGATAAGGCATGTCGGTTCTGACAAGCTCCCGGCGGTTATAAAAAGATTTGAGGAATCTTTGATTCAAAACAGGATAGATTTAAGAACAGGGACAGAAATTACAGATATAATCGTGGAAGATAACGCCTGCCGGGGAGTCATCACCAGCGCCGGGGAGAGAATATTCGCCGATAATGTCGTTTTGGCCTCAGGCAGGTCTTCTGCTGCGTGGCTTCAGAAAATCGCCAGGAAATACGGGGTCGACTTCAAGTATGAGCCGGCGGAAATAGGGGTGAGAGTGGAGTTTCCGGAGGGAATAATGAACAGATATTCCGACTTGATGTATGAGGCGATATTTTTGGTCCACACCCCGACCTTTGATGACGCAGTGCGCACTTATTGTCCCTGTCCCCACGGCCATGTGGCTATAGAAAAGTATGACGACTATGTTTGCGTGAATGGGCACTCCAATTCCACATATGATTCAAGAAATTCCAATTTCGCCCTTGTTTCCATCGTGCACCTTACGGAGCCGGTGGAAAACACGATTTCTTACGGCGAATCAATAGCAAAATTAGCGACCACCATAGGCGGAGGAAAGCCCATAATTCAAAGATTGGAGGATTTGCAGAGAGGGAGAAGGTCAACTTGGGACAGGATTAATAAGAGCTTTGTCAAGCCAAGCTTAAAGGAGGTGACGCCGGGGGATATCGCTATGGCCTTGCCGGCCAGAGTAGTCACCAACATTTTAGAGGGGCTGATGGCGCTGGAGAAAGTTTTGCCGGGG
Source organism: Parcubacteria group bacterium CG08_land_8_20_14_0_20_43_9 (assembly GCA_002774465.1). GTDB lineage: Bacteria > Patescibacteriota > Minisyncoccia > Minisyncoccales > PEYH01 > PEYH01. The sequence continues at coordinate 8,578 of PEYH01000035.1, read as the reverse complement.
ATTAACTCCGGGAACACCTTGCTCTATGCTCCGGAAATCAAATTAAGAACCTCTAAGATGGCGACTGACAAAAACCTGAAAACATCTGTGGGGCATTTATACACCGTGGGCGACGGGCCCGGCTTGTCCGGGAATATTGTCGGCGCGGCGGCCACGGGAGTAATCGCGGCCAGAGGGATTATGGCAGATAAGTCGGCTTAAAAATTTGACAGGTTTTAGGCAATGGTGTATAGTGTTTTTTAATAGGTCGAAAAAAGTAAGTGAAAAAGCAAGCAGAAAAATAGATGAGCAACAAGCTATATGTCGGTAATCTCCCTTACGAGACGACCGAGGATGCTCTAAAGAATTTTTTCTCTGAAGCTGGCTCTGTAGCCTCTGCGACCATCATAGCGGATAAAATCTCTGGTAGGTCAAAGGGCTTCGGTTTCGTAGAAATGTCAACCGAGGATGAAGCCAAGAACGCCATTGAAATGTTCAATGGAAAAGAGTTCTCCGGCAGAAACATCGTGGTTGACGAGGCCAGGCCCATGAAAAAGGAATTTTAATTCTTTTGCAGTATTCGAACAAAACAAAAACCCGCTTAAGCGGGTTTTTGTTTTGGTAAAACTATTTATGGTATTATGATATAATAATTAAAAATAATTAATCGCCAAAAAATATGAAAGTGGAAATAATAGAAAAACTTTCAACCTTGGTTACCGCCGCTTTCGGCCTGGTAGCGGCCTTGGCTTGGAACGGGACAATCCAGGCAATTTTTAAAAAGGTCTTTGGCTCGGCGGATGGGATAGCGTCTATGCTGATATACGCCATCATCGTTACCGTAATAGCGGTTATGGCTGCGGTTTGGGTGGGCAAGGCCGTTGATAAAGCTAAAAAATTGTAATCAAAAAAATGGACGCAAGAAAAATAATAGTTTGGTTAGCGCGCTTAATTTGCCTTACGGCCAGCTTGTTCTTCTTGGTGTTTGTCATAGGAGAGGGGATATTTGAGGCGACCGAGCAAGCGGGCAATAAAATCAGGATAGAGGGGTTTGTGCTCGCCGGCCTTTTTGGGTTGGCCGCATTTAGCAGTATCGTATCCTGGCGCTGGCAAAAATTGGGAGCGCTTTTGCTTTTAATTTCGGGATTATTTTTGGTTATGTTCGTGATAATCACGGCCAACAGCAACCGAGCGCTGGTCTCGTCAATCTTAGGGGGACCTTTTATTATTTCAGCGTTCCTCTTTTATTTAGCGGAACGCGACAAAAGGAAGCCGAGAGAATTAATGGTGGTTAAATAAAATATGAATAAAAAGAAAATAAATAAAAAAAATGTAGGGGACAAAAATGTGAAAAGCAAAGGACATCACCCGCTGATAAGGACAATTTACCTTTATTTATTCGCCTTAATCGGGCTGGCCCTCTTGATAACAGGCACAGTGAGATTGGTTAATATGGGCTTGAAGGCGCTAATATTCACCAAAGCAGACAATTATTTACGAATGGAGGCGCCTCCGATAGCGCCCGTTGGCATGGAAAGGATAGAGGAGCTTCAAGACGGCGTTCAATTAAGCGAGGAGCAGCTCTCTATGATAGACAATTGGCTGGAGGATTATCAGGCGTGGCAGAAGAATGTCAGCGGGAATGAGGGGCTGATTAGCAGCCGGCAAAGAGAGGCCTCCACCAGCATTTCTTTGATATTAGTCGGCCTTCCTTTGTATTTATTCCATTGGTCAATTATCAGGAGAGAAACTAAGGCAGCCAAATCAGCATAAAATATGTCTTAGAATTAAAAACAACCCGACAGCGGTTGTTTTTAATTTGAAAGAAACGCCGATTTTGATTAAAATAAGGATATGATTGCCAGGTGGCATAATTTATCTTCCCAAGAGGCGGTTAAGATTCTGGGAAGCGATATTGAAAAGGGGCTGAAACAAGGCGAGGCGCTTGAGCGCCAGATTGAGTTTGGAAAAAATATTTTGCCTAAAGAAAGTCCGGTTTCGCGGTTTAAGGTTTTTTTGAGCCAATTTCGCAGCCCGTTGATTTATATTCTTTTCATTGCCGGAACAATTGTTCTGTTTTTGGGCGATTATCTGGACAGCGCAGTCATTTTTGGAGCAGTGCTTCTTAATACTTTCGTCGGCTATATTCAGGAATATAAGGCCTCTAAGGCATTGCGCGAACTGAAAAAAGCGATTCAAGAACAGGCCAGGGTTTTAAGGCAGGGTAATGTTAAGGTCATTGATTCTGCTGAATTGGTGCCGGGAGATATTTTTGTTCTGCAAGCCGGGGACAAGGTTCCGGCTGACGGCCGCTTGATAAAATCGTATGACCTTAAGATAAATGAAATGGCCCTTACCGGCGAGTGGCTGGCAAGCGATAAATCTGTTCAGGCGCTGAAAGAGGAGGCCCCGTTGGCTGATAGGGATAATATGGTTTATACGGGGACCATCGTGGAAGAGGGAAAGGCCATCGCTGTGGCAACGGCCATTGGAGTTCAGACAGAAATCGGCAGGATTGCTCTAATTTTGCGGGAAATAAAAGAAGAAAAGACGCCGTATCAAAAAAAATTAAGTCATTTTTCTAAGGTGGTGGGCGTTGTTATAGCGTTTATCACCTTGATTATTTTTTTCGCCGGACTCTTGACCGGAAGCAATTTCATAGAAATGTTCACGGTCTCTGTGGCGATGGCCGTAGCAGCCGTGCCCGAGGGATTGCCAGTAGCCATGACCGTTATTCTGGCTCTTGGCATGCAGAGGATTTTTAAGAAAAAAGGGCTGGCGCGAAAATTAATTTCCGCGGAAACTCTCGGGAACGCTTCTGTCATTTGCACGGATAAGACAGCCACTCTTACGGAAGGCAAGATAAGCGTGAGCAAAATTTTTGACGGAAGCCGGATATTGGAGGCCTCGGACAGCAGATTAATAGATGGCTCTATATATAGGATCGCCATTTTGTGCAATGAAGCGTTCGTGGAAAATATCCAAGACGATAAAGAGAATTGGGTAGTCAGGGGAAGGCCGACAGACCGGGCCATACTTTTATTTGGGTTGGGGTCGGAGTTTTCTAAGGACTCAATGGACCAGGAGTGGGCCAAAATAGATGAAGTTCCTTTTAATAACAGGAAAAAATTTTTAGCCACCCTTCATAAAAGCGATGAAGGCAAGATGCTTTTGGTCTCCGGCGCTCCGGAAAATTTATTGGCAATGTCGGGCTTGAGCGAAGGCGGCAGAAAAAAATGGGAGAAGAAATTGCAAGAGTTCACCAGCCAAGGGCTTAGAGTAATTTGTTTTGCCCGGAAAAAGGTTTCAAGCGACATTATAAATGATTCTGAATTTGAGGACCTGGAAATCGTTTGCCTCTTAGGGCTTTCAGACCCTATAAGAAAAGACGCGAAAAAAGCGATTAATGTCTGCCGGCAGGCCGGCATAAAAATAGTGATGGTCACTGGGGACCACAGATTGACCGCTGAAAGCATCGCCAAACAGCTCGGTTTCAAAATTTCAAAAGAGAGCGTTATTGAGGGTCGGGAATTGGAGGCAATGTCGGATAGCGATTTTCAGGAAAAGGTTGAAGGCATTCAAATTTACGCCCGGGTTGAGCCGGAGCATAAGATGAAAATCGTCAAGGCCTGGCAAGCCAGGGGGGAGGTAGTGGCGATGACCGGAGACGGCATCAACGACGCGCCGGCTTTGAAGCAGGCGGATATCGGGGTGGCGCTTGGGTCCGGAACCAGCGTGGCCAAAGAAACATCTGATTTAGTGCTCCTGAACGACAGTTTCAGCATCATCGGTTATGCCATAGAAGAGGGCCGGGCGATCTTGGATAACATAAGGAAAGTGATTACACATCTTCTGGCAGACAGCTTTACAGAAATAATTTTAATAGGAGGAAGCATGTTAATTGCCAAACTGTTCGGGCAAGCATGGTTTCTGCCCATCACGGCGGTTCAGATACTTTGGATTAATCTGATAGAGGACGGCTTTCCCGGTTTGGCTCTGGCTTTTGAGCCGAAAGAAGATGATTTGATGAAATTCAGACCAAGAGGGAATAAGGCGAAACTGCTTACCCGGGAAATGAAAGTCATAATTTTTACCATTGGCTTCCTGACCGACTTAGCGTTACTGGGACTTTTCGTCTGGTTTTGGTTTAAGGGCTTGGATGTCCGCTACATAAGAACAATGGTGTTTGCGGCCTTAGCCATTGATTCGCTTTTCTATGTATTCTCTTGCCGGAGCTTGAGAAAGGGGCTGTTCCATATTAATATACTATCTAACAGGGCGTTGATAGGCGCATTGATTTTCAGCATGATTACCCTGGTAGCCGCCGTTCATTTGCCGGCGTTTAACCATTTGTTGGGCACGGCCCCGCTCCATTTTTCTGACTGGTATATTCTGTTCAGTTTAGGGATTATAGAGCTTTTGTTGATTGAGAGCGTGAAACATTATTTCATAGCAAGACATAATACAGAAAAATAATCCTATTATTAATCATTGATAAATATGCATTTCGGATGGTATATTTTACTCTTCATAGCGGCTGGCGGAGTTTTGGCTAAGGCCGGCGCTTGGGCGGTGCACAGCCTGCTGGAGATAGCCAGATTTTTAAGATGGAAAAAATTTATTGTTGCTACCATATTGATGGGGTTTTTAAGCTCTCTGCCCGAGTTTTTCGTAGGCGTTACTTCGGCCGTAGCGAGAAAATCCGAGTTGTCTTTTGGCAACATAATCGGAGCCAATATTATTTTACTGACTCTGGTGATAGGGATAGCGGTTCTCATAGGCGGGAAGATGAAGATAAAAGACAGAGCGTTGCAGAAATCAATGATGTTCGCCGCGCTTTACGCCCTCTTGCCCCTGCTGTTGGTTATAGACGGAGAGGTTTCCCGCGGAGACGGAATAATATTGGTTTTGGCTATGGTTTTCTATTTGCGGGAGCTGTTCGTCAGGGAAAAACAGGTAGAAGAAAAATTTTTAAGCAAAGAGCAGGGGGCAGACGAGGGGTTCAAGGCGTTTTTCAAAAATTTGGTTATTTTTCTCCTTGGCCTGATTCTGCTGATTGTTTGCGCGGAATTGATGGTTTTCTCTGCGGGCCGGTTAGCTCTTGCTTTTAATGTTCCGCTTGTGCTGATAGGCATTTTGGGAGTGGCCTTAGGCACATCCTTGCCAGAAGTCAGCTTCGGCGTCAGGTCTGCTTTGATGAGGGAAAAAGAACTGGTGCTCGGCAATGTTTTTGGCTCTGTCATCATTAATTCCACTTTGGTTTTAGGCATAGTCGCCCTGATTTCTCCCTTTCGGATTTATGATTTGCCTCTTTTTATAGACGGATTTATTGCCACCGGCTTCGTAGTTTTGATTTTTCTCATATTTGCCAGAACCAAACACGAAATCAGCAAGAAAGAAGCCAAATTCCTTCTGTTCCTTTACGCCCTCTTTTTCATAGTCCAATTTTTCCTGAAATAACTTGCAGATTTCTATTTTAATTATTAATGTGTAATGTATATGGCTAAAAGATTCAAAGTAAACAAAGACAGGTGCATTGGCTGCGGGGCCTGCGTTCAGTCCTGCGATGGAGCCACCAGGTTGGGGCAGGATATGAAAGCGGAAATTATCAGCCAGGAAAAATTAGGGGAGTGCGGGGGCGCGAAGGTTTGTCCTTTCGGGGCCATAGAAGAAATAAGGGAAGAAAAAAAAGAAAAATAATTCTATGCAGTTTCTAAAAAAGGATTTCGTCAACGAGATTACTTTGCTTAAGGGCGGCTTCATCGCTGTTATAGGCATTGCCTGTTTTTTTTCTTTTACCGGCCGGCCGATTTTGGCCGAGGCGGTTGGCAATAAAGTTGAAATGACGATTTTCTACAGCGAAACCTGTGTCCATTGCGTCCATGAAAAGGTCTTCCTCGAGAAGCTGGAAGAAAAATATTCCAATTTTATTGCCAATGAGTTTTTGATTTCCGACAGCGAGAACCACCCCTTGCTCGCAGAATTATATGAACGCTATAAAGTTCCGCAATCTGTGCAAGGATTTGTGCCCATAAGTTTTGCCGGAGACAGATATTTTTTGGGATACACCGATGACGAAAGCACTGGCAAAGAAATAGAGGACTATGTAATTTTTTTGCTGGGCGACAGCGATGGCACGGAGAATCCTGACGAGAGGCCGATAAAAATTCCTATTTTTGGCTGGGAAATTTATCCGTCTAAATTGTCGCCCCTGCCTTTGGCCATTATTTTGGGGACATTGGACGGATTCAACGCCTGCGCCATGGTGGCGCTTGGGTTCCTTTTGGCCGTTCTGGTTGCCACCGGCATAAGAGGAAGAGTAGTGATAATCGGGGGAACATTTATTCTGGTTTCCGGCATTGTTTATTTTCTCTTTATCTCGGCTTGGCTCAATTTATTGCTGGTTTCCAAACATCTTCAACTAATCACAACAATAGTGGGGGTTATTATCGTTGTTTTTTCGGTTTTCCTTTTGAAGGACTATGTGTACAGGGCGGTCTGCAAGCTTTGCGATATCAGGCCGGCAAAAAGACAGATATTTACCCGGGCCCAGAAAAAACTTTTAGGCACAATGAAGAAAATTGTTTCCGGCAAGGGCTCTCTGCCTGTTATGCTTCTGGGCGTGGTGGCAGTGGCCGCCGGAGTGAATTCTGTGGAACTAGTCTGCTCTTTTGGCTTCCCCCTGGCATTCACCAATATTTTGAGCGATTTGAATCTGTCTATTTTTTCCCGCTATATTTACATCCTGATATATGTCATTTTTTATATGATTGATGATTTTATTATTTTCCTGATAGCGGTTTTTACTTTGAAAATCACGGGTGTTTCGCAAAAATATTTGAGAACGATAAAATTGGTTTCTGCTATTGTGCTTTTAGCCCTTGGGATTATAATGATATTGAGTCCCGGATTATTGGGCTCTCTCTGAAGAATCATTAATCATTAATCATTAATCATTAATCATTATCAATATGTTTAATTTAAGCGGAAAAGTGGCAATCGTTACCGGCGCTAGAAGAGGAATGGGCAGGACTCATTCTCTGCTTTTGGCCCAAGCGGGCGCTAAAGTGGTGGTAAGCGACATTGACTTAGAGGAGTGCGAACAAGTAGTTGTGGAAATTGAAGAGGCGGGCGGAGAAGCGATAGCAATCAAATGCGATGTTACCAATAAAAAAGAGATAGACGGGATGGTGTCAACGGCAATAAAGAAATTCGGCAAAATTGATATCTTGGTGAATAATGTCGGCATTTGCCAATTCAAGCCCTTTGTGGATTTGACTGACGAGGATTGGGAAAAGACCATTAACATTAATTTAAGGGGCTACTATTGGTGCGCCAAAGCGGTAGCGCCGGAGATGATAAAGCAAAAATTCGGTCGGATAATCAATATCGCCTCAATCGCCGCCGGCCAAGTTGGAGTAGGTTTTCAGGGCCTGACTCATTATTGCGCTTCCAAGGGAGGGATAGTCGGTTTCACCGAAGCGCTGGCGCTGGAATTGGCTCCTTATAATATCACGGTCAATGCCATTGCGCCGGGCGTGATAGACACGCCAATGGTGGCGTCGGTAAAAATGGACCCGAAGACGCTTGAAGCGATTATGGCCAGAATACCGCTCAAAAGGATGGGCAGGCCGGAAGAAATATCCGGGCTGGTTGTGTTTCTGGCGTCAGACGAGGCGTCATACATCACCGGGGATATGATAATAGTGGACGGGGGATATATGTCAATGTAAAATAAAAAATTAAAAATGAAAAATTAAAAAAGAGAATGAAAGATTAAAAATTAAGAGAAAACTGCGGAGCGTCCCGGCAGTTTTGAGTTTAAAAGTATTTCAGATAAAATGAGGGAATGATAAACAAGAAAACGATTTTAATAATCTTGATTGTGCTGAATGTTTTTTCATGGCTGGTTGTTTGGGAGATAAGCAAAGAGAGGGGATTGGAGATTTGTTTTTTTGATGTCGGCCAGGGCGACAGCATATTCATTGAGGGCCCGCAGAGACAGCAGATTTTGGTTGACGGAGGGCCGGACGATTCTGTTATTAAAAAACTGGAATCCATGATGCCTTTTTGGGACAGGAGTATTGATTTGATTGTTTTGACTCATCCCGATAAGGACCATTTATTCGGTTTGGTGGAGGCGCTGAGGAGATATAAGGTGGAAAATATCCTGTGGACCGGGGTGAACAGCGATAGCTCCCTTTTTCAAGAATGGAAGAAAGCGATGGAAAAAGAAGGGGCGAATGTTTGGATTGCTGAACAAGGCCTGAATATCGATATTTCGACATATCGATATATCAATGTGTTGTATCCTTTTGAAAGTTTGGAAAATAGAAACGTTAGCAACTTAAACGACACTTCTATTGTTTTAATGCTGGACAGTAATGGCCGGAGAGCTTTACTGCCCGGCGATATTTCAAGTCGGGTAGAGGCGCTGTTGGCAGAGAAGGGCTTGTCAGTTGGCGCCGATATCTTGAAAGTCGCCCACCACGGAAGCCGGTATTCCACTTCAGAAGATTTTGTAAAAGCGGTTGCTCCGAGCGTGGCTGTAATTTCGGCGGGAGAAAACAATCCCTATGGTCATCCTTCGCCCGACATC
>PEYH01000034.1 GCA_002774465.1 Parcubacteria group bacterium CG08_land_8_20_14_0_20_43_9 | reverse complement strand
CAGTAAAAGTAATATTATCGGGAAATTTGAAATTATGGGAAATGGTGCAGAAAATGGTATCAGGCCTATTTTCCGGATAGGCAAAACGAGGGCAAGCAAAACAGCAAACGGGGTCAGCGCTATTTGTCCGAGACCTATTCTTAGAAGGAAGCGGGTGATATAAATAAAAAAAAGCGGGGTCTTGGCATAGGTTTATTGAACCAGAAAGGCCCCGTTTTGGTTTGGTGGCGATGCCCGGCTCTGGACCCGGCTCTGTCTTGCTTTTCTCTTGATTGCGCTTGATGAGTCCTCATCTTGACCTCCCTTTCCCTAAGGAAAATCAGATATTCACCTGGATGTCTTTTTCCATAAGGCGATGGAGGCCAATGTATCCTTCAAGCGACCGCAGTTCGATTTCTCCCCGCCGGACAAGCAGGAGTGCTTTCCGAATTTCCCCCGGACTCTCAATGACGAGCATCAGGGGGACGGCCTTGCTCTCCGGGTCTTGATACAGGCCTTGGGCTGTCAGGTTCTTTGCTTTAGGGGCAACCTCTTGATGACGAGGATGCCTTGGGTCTGGGTCTTGGAAAAAGTACGCTGTTATCCTGCGGTCTGTTTTGCCCGGGATTGAGTAATGGCTTCCTATCGGGCCTGCAAGAATTGCCTTGGTGAGAACATAGAGGAATTCTGCCGCCCGCGGATAACTGCTGTAGGGGACGACTTTTGTCCGTAGTCCGGCAATGATTTCGCTCGCGGACAGGTTTTGCCCCTGAACCTCGGTCCTTATCCAGTGCATCCAGTCCTGGGTCATGGGATGACAGGAGTGATTGTTGTTCCGGAGAGACGAAGCGTGCGTTTTTCCTCCTGGTCCTTTGAGAGTTTCGGTTGGCATTTTGCCACCTCCCTTTGTAAAGGTTCATACTACTTATTTAAGGTTATGCTTTTAGGGGGAATTGTCAAGTATCTGCGTAAAATTTATGTTATAATGACAAGAAAGGGATAGGTCCATTTTTGGATATTGTGGAAAAGTCGTGTTTCTATTATTATTTTTGTGGTAAAATCAAAAACAGTATAGGATAAAAATACATGATATTTTTCGGCAAACAAATTTTGATATCTTTTAATATAGAATAAAAAGATGAAACTCGAATTTTATCCGGAAGAAAAATTAAAAAGAGAAATTTTAAATATCGCAGGCAAATATTTAGACCTCAATAAATACAGGGTATTCTTTTTCGGCTCGCGGATAGCCAATAAGGGAACGGAGCGCTCTGATATTGATATTGGCATTGAAGGCCCAGAACCCTTACCTTCTAAAACATTGTCTTTGATGGAAGAAGAAATTGAAAATCTTCCGATATTGCACAAGATAGAAATAGTTGATTTTAAGAAGGTTTCACCTGATTTCTATGAGGTCGCAATTCAGAATATTGAAATGATTAACGATTAAGGCTTATGTCAAAATTAGAGGCGTTGTTTCAACAATTTCAAAAAGCCGTGGCCCGATTGAAAGATGTTTTAGAACAAGAAAAAAACGAATACATTAGAGATTCGGCTATTCAACGCTTTGAATTTACCTTTGACCTTTCTTGGAAGCTTATAAAAACCTTTTTGGAAGAAAACAGAGGAGTAATTTGCGCTTCTCCCAAAGGATGTTTCCGGGAGGCCTACGCCCAGAGCGTTTTGGATTATGACGAAGGTTGGATTGAGATGACTGATACGAGAAATAAGACAGCTCATATTTATAGAGAAGAGCTTGCTGACGAAATTTATTCAAAGTTGTCTGTTTATCTAAATTTATTTAATGAGTTAATAGAAAAATTAGAGAAATTGAGCGAAAATTAAATTACGAGAATATGAAATTTTCCCGTAAACAAATTCTGATATTTTCCTGCGTTGTGTGCCTCGGCGCCGTGGCCTTGGTTTTGACAATGGGTCGGCTTTCGCGGGCAGACAGCGGGGATAATATAACCGGTTTCGCTTGGGCAAATGCGCCGCAAACAACAGGCGGACAAAAATTGGGAATCGGCTGGATTAGTTTTAACTGCAACGATTCCCAATTACCGACGCCGCGCTGCAGCGGGAGCAATAACTATGGAGTTAACATAGAATCAGACGGCAATCTTATTGGTTATGCTTATTATGACATCAACGACCCCAATACCGGCGCCAGCGAAGTGGGCTGGATTGATTTTGACCCGTCTTTAGCCGGCCGGCCGGGCGCGCCGAATAGGACAGCTCGGGTGGATTTGGAAGGCACTGCTTCAAGTTATGGCTGCGCAAGCGTTGGCTGTGTTTATGGCTGGGCAAGAGCAATTGGTTACGGAGGCGGTTGGGACGTCTGGATAAAATTGAGAAAAGACCCGGCTGATTCCGGCGCAAATTACGGAGTATATATAGGTGCCGATGACGGGGAATTCCACGGTTGGGCTTGGGGAGGAGAGGTAATGGGTTGGATTA
>PEYH01000020.1 GCA_002774465.1 Parcubacteria group bacterium CG08_land_8_20_14_0_20_43_9 | reverse complement strand
CCTGTAACCCTTAAGCCCCTCGGTCGCACAATCCTGCCGGCTCCTCGGTTTAGAACCGCCACCTTTCAAGCCCGGTAAGGGTTTCTAAGGGATTGTTTTGATATAGAAATAACCCCTCTCGGTCACCTATATTTTACCACAAAATGAGACAAATGAGACACTACTTAAGGATATATTTTTGTGTCTCATCTTTTGTCTGTATCGTCAAGTAAGTTCATGGCTAAACTCCTTAAAAATCAAAAATAGAATTGACCCCATTTTCACTCATTTTCTTTTATTAAAATACTCCCAGGACTACCCTCGCTCTCGTCAGGTATAAATTGAGCAATATAAACCTTAGGATTTATGTTCTCGCCATAAATAATAATTTGATAATTATAACATGCAAGTGGCCTATCCCATGCAATCCCCCTCGACTCAAAATTATAAATTTCAATCCTCAAATTATTAGTAAGTCTTGCGGGGTCGGCTACTTGAGAGAGAAAATTGATATACTCACTTTCGCCCCTTGTTAAGTCATTAGATTCTTGGCCCCCTACCCAGCGCAAGGTGGAAGGCTCGAATCTTTCTACTTTCTTCCATTCTTTATTATATATTTCAACTCGGACTTTTAAATTTTTTGCCAAACCACCACTATTACTAACTTTCAATCTAAAATAATAACGTTTAATGTCTTCGCGTTGCCCTTCGTCCTGAATATTGTCTGTGCTTCGGATTGCCCACCTGAAACATCTATCTGATTCTCTGTCAAAAGAGATTTTTATTTTCGGCCTTTTTAACCACTGCCAAAACCCCATACCAGAAGATAGCGCAATTATCACTGCGAACAAAGTACTCACGGCAATAATTAACTGAATCCAATCGGATATTGTTAATGTTTCTGTAGTCATTGTAATCTACAAACTAGCGCCAGGCCTATTTATGTAAATGGGTAAATGGTGACGGTAAATGGCGGTAAATGGTAAATGGTAAATGAGTAAATGGTGTCAAGTCTATTTTTCTAAATTAACGACTAAAAATAAAATAGATTTGACACCTATTTCCACCTGTTTCCATTTTTGTTGTGGATAACTATTTATGGACTTTCTATTTATTTTCTATTATACTTTAAGTATAGGATTAATATAAATTTAGTCAAGCGCTATGCTCACAAAACGACAAAAAGAGGTTCTGGATTTTGTTGGGTCTTACCAAAGAAAAAAAGATTACTCCCCTTCGCTTGAAGAAATATGCAAAAAATTCAAGCTTGCTTCTGTTTCCACAGCGCATTTTCATATTTCTAAACTTCGCGACATGGGGTATCTATCCAAGGAAGAAAATAAGCCTCGCGCAATTAATATAATCGATAGAGAAGAAATGATAAAAATTCCAATTGTAGGAACCATTGCCGCTGGCCAGCCAATCGAGGCGATAGAAACAGATAATTCAATAATTACGGTTTCCAAAAAAGACGTATCGTCAAATGAGCAACACTATGCTCTGCGCGTTCAGGGCGACAGCATGATTAACGAAGGCATATTTGATGGTGATATCGTTGTTATCCGCAAACAAGCGACTGCCGACGACGGCCAAACAGTAGTGGCAATTATTGATGATAACGAAGCCACTCTAAAAAAGCTTTATCGAGAGAAAACGCGTATCCGACTGCAGCCCGCAAACCAAGCAATGTTGCCAATTTATCGCAGGGAAGTAGAAACACGAGGCGTTGTAGTCAAAATCATAAGAAATTTAGAAACGCAAATCGAAAAAGAAAAAGTTAAAGATGAAAAATATATTAGAAGAATAGATTATTCATGGGATTATGGGGGTGAAAAAACAAAATCATATACCCACGGAATACATACATATCCAGCAATGTTTATTCCACAGGTAGCAAGACGACTTTTAGAAAATTATAGTCACGTAGGCGGGACTGTCTGTGATATTTTTTGCGGGTCTGGCACCGCGCTAGTTGAAAGCAAACTCTTAGGAAGAAACGCTTATGGTATTGACTTAAATCCTTTAGCGATTTTTTTGGCAAAAGCCAAAACAACGCCAATTAATCCTTCTACTCTTACGAATGAATACTTTAAGCTTCTTCCCGAAATCGAAAAAATAAAAGACAAAGGAATAAAAAGGCCTGAATTTAATAATATAGATTTTTGGTTCAAAGAGAAAGTTATTATTCAATTAGCAAAAATAAAAAAAGCGATTTTAAAAATAAAAGACAAGAATATACGAAATTATCTTATGGTTTCATTTAGCGAAACTGTGCGATTGTCCTCTAACGCAAAAAACGGTGAGTTTAAGCTCGTCAGAATAAAAAAAGAAAAATTAGAAAATTATAACCCTGATGTTCTGGGAATTTTCAAAAAGAAAACAGAGGTTAATATTAAGGGAATGACTAATTTTTACAAAGATGTAAATAAAAATGCTTGGACCAAAATAATTTATGGCGATTCTTCAAAAAACAACGGCATAAAAGATAATTCAATTGATTGTATTATTACCTCTCCGCCTTATGGAGATTCTAGAACCACTGTTGCTTACGGCCAATTTTCTCGCCTTTCCGCGCAATGGATAGATATTTTTGAGGATCCAAATAAAGCCTCTGGCGTAGACAATGAGTTACTCGGCGGAAAAGCAACAAAAACACTGGAACATTTTTTGAATTCAAATTATTTAAAAGATTCTTTAAATAAAATTGCGAAAATAGACGAGAAGAGAGCTAAAGATGTTTTAAGTTTTTATATTGGTTTAAATGATTGTTTAAAACAGGCTTATAAAATACTAAAGTCCAAAAGATATTTCTGCTTAGTCGTTGGCAATCGACTCGTAAAACAAGTACGAATACCGACTGATTTTATAATCGCAGAATTAAGCGAAAAAATTGGCTTTACTTGCGAAGATATTTTTATCAGGAACATTCCGGGGAAAAGAATGCCGATAAAAAATTCGCCAACAAATATTGTTGGGGCATTAGAGGAAACAATGAATAAAGAGAGTATTGTAATTCTCCGAAAAAATTAAATTAGTTGGTCTTTATTCCTAAAGCAGTTATAAAGCTTGTTTATTTTGATTCTAAAACCGGTCCCGTGGTTTCTGACACTTCCATTTGGTCTGTAATACATCCGAAAATCTACAACAATTTGATCTTTTTTGACCATTTTTTGAAATAAGTCAAAATCAAATCCGCTTAATAAATAAGCTTCATTAAAATGAAAATATTCCTTTCCTTTTTCTTCTTTTGTATCGGCGAGGACATATACTAAAGCAGGTAACTTATTCCCAAACTTTTTTTGTACTGATTCCGTATCCCAATAAATATTCAATCGTTTGCCCTTGCCTTGAACTCGAATTTTATCACCAGAAACCGAAAGCTTGAGTGATTGATTGTTATATCGCTTGCAAGAAAGCGTAGAGTGCAATTCTTTCGAGCGTCTATTATTTCGCTTTGAATATCCAAAATTATCAAGCAATACTCTGTCTCTATCTCCGCCCTTAGGAAGCGGTTCTAGAGTGAAAAGCGTTAGCATTGATTTTGCGCTTCTGCGGCATGCTTTTAGTTCAGCAACACCGGCAATATCGTGAAGTGGTATATTGTTTTCTTTAATGTTTAATAAATCCTCAAGTGTTTTTCCAATTCCCGTATCGCCAGTTCGATGGGTTGGTACAAAACCAAACTTTTTTATTTTCTGTAATTCTTTTCTAAGTGTTAATAGATCCATATTATTTTTTGATAAAATAATCTAGCGACTTTTTATAAATCTTAGCAAATTCTTTTAATTGAATAATGGAGAAATGGGGTCAAGTCTATTTTCTATCGAGCCTATCGAGGCCGAACCTCAATAGAATTCGAAAGTCTAGTTTCACCATACCCCATTTTGCGGGTTTTTTCAATTCTGGAGCGGGATAACAAAAAGCCCGCCTATGGCGGGCTTTTTGTACTATTATCTAGAGCTGTAAAAAATTATAAAAAATGATGTCAATTCTATTTTTTGATGCTTGTCGGTCGCTCGAACCGAGCACTAGACTGCTGCGGGGCTAGGATTCGGACCTAGATAGCAGCGTCCAGAGCGCTGAGGCCTACCATTAGCCGACCCCGCAATGTTTCATGATTTTACCTGCTCTGGTATCCTACTTGGCAGAAATTAGGCTGTCAAATATTTTCTGATGGCGATTAAGCTGGAGATTACTCCGAGGGCAATTCCGCTCGCCAACTGAATAAAAAATAAGACAAATGCTCGCGTTCCAAACCAGGCAAAAACATTGAAACCGTTAGTCAACGAACTAATTTTGTCGGCAAGGGAATAACTCAATAACAGAAGAATAAGGAACGATGCCAAGGCGGCAATGGCGCCGGCAATCATGCCCTGCACGATGAAGGGCCCCCTTATAAAGCGATTGGGCGCGCCCACCAAGCGCATAATGGAAATCTCTTTGCTGGCGTCATAAATCGCCACCCTGATGGTGTTAAAAGCCACCAGAACCGCCACCACTCCAAGGGCCAGAGCCAGTAACAGCCCGCCGGTGTTCACATTGGAAATAAAGCCGGAGAGTTTTTCAATAACTGTTTTTTTCTCCACGTAATCCACCTTGTAGATGATATCGTCGAGAGAGGAGTTATTCAAAACTTCCAGGATGGCGGCGTATTGCTCCGGGTCGTTAGCCCTTATATTCAACGAAGCATAGAAGGGGTTCGTCCCCACAATCTCCAGCGATTCCAACAAAACCGGGTCGTTTTCGTGCCTCTCCCTGAACTGCTCCATAGCGTCTTCTTTGGAAACAATGCTTACTGCCTGAACTTCCGGCAATTCAACCAGCTTGTCTTTTATTTTCTCCATTGTTTCGGAAGTCGTTTCCGGCTTCACATAAACGCTGATATCTATTTTTTCTTTAATTTGGGCGATGATATGCTTGACCGCGCCCTCGGATATGAAAAGGGAAGTAATCAAAGTGATAGTTACAATCAGCACAAAAACCGTAGCCACATTCAGGCCTCCTGCTCTCCAGAAATTATGCCACCCGAAACGGGTTACTCTGCGTAAAAATGTAAACATATTCACAAAATAAACCTGCCTTTTTCTTCATCACGGATAAGTTCGCCGTTATCTAAGGTAACCACCCGCTTTTCCAAGCTGTTGATTATCGCTTTGTCGTGGGTGGAAAGAATGACAGTCGTTCCCAGCTCGCATATTTTTTCCAGCAGATTGATTATATCCCTCGTATGGTAAGGATCAAGGTTGCCAGTGGGCTCATCGGCGATAATCACTTCCGGCCTTATAGCCAAAGCGCGAGCAATGGCGGTGCGCTGTTTCTCGCCGCCGGAAAGCCCTAAGGGAAAATTCCTTGCCCTGTCCTGCAACCCCACGATTTCCAAAAGCCGGGGCACATCCCTCAAAATCTCATAATCCGTGGCTCCCATCACTTCCATAGCATACGCCACATTCTCAAAAACAGTCTTATTGGGCAAAAGCCGATAGTCCTGAAACACGCACCCGATTTTTTGGCGGAATAGCGGCAACTCTTTGTTTTTTATCTCGGCGATATTTTTTCCTCCGTAAATTATCCTTCCGCCAGTCGGCTCTTCTTCCCGCAAAAGCAGTTTAATCAGAGTCGTTTTGCCTGCGCCGGATTTACCGACAATTGACACAAACTCATTCCCGCTGATTCCGATTTGAAAACTGACATTTTTCAAAGCCACAGTGTCCGGTTTATAAACTTTGCTGATATTTTCAAAAATAATCATTTTATATTTTATCATTATCTTATCATTATGTCAGACGAAGCTCGGCTTCGATAAATTGGTCCAGATTGCCGTCCAACGCTGTTTCCAACTGACTGGTCTCAACCCCTGTCCGATGGTCTTTCACCATCTTGTACGGATAAAAAACATAAGAGCGAATCTGATTCCCCCATTCCGGGCTTTTGGAAACGCCCTTGACTCTTTCCATTTTTGATTTTTTTTCCCGCTCTTTCTTTTGTAAAAGCTTGCTCCTTAAAATATCCATCGCTTTTTTGCGGTTCATCCCCTGGGTTCTTTCCACCTGACAGCTTACAACTATTTTTGTCGGCAAATGGGTAATTCTTATGGCTGATTCCCTTTTGTTGACATATTGCCCGCCCGGACCAGAGGCCCTATAAGTGTCAACCCGCAAATCCTCTTCTTTGATTTCTATCTCTCTGGCTATTTCTTCTGCTAATTCAGGCATCACTTCTATGGAAGCAAACGAAGTATGTCTCAATTGTTTTGCGGAAAACGGCGATATCCTGACCAGGCGATGCACTCCGCTCTCACCCCTTAACAATCCAAAAGCGTTTTTGCCCCTGATTTCCAGAGCCACCTCTTTTGTCCCCATTCTCCCCTCGGGCCCCGGCTGGCCAAAGCTGCGAGAAAAGGTGGAATACTTAAACCCCCTGCGGTCTGCAAATCTTTCGTACATCCTCAAAAGGATAGTGGCCCAGTCCTCCGCGTCATTGCCCCCTGCGCCGGCGTTTATGGTCAAAATAGCGTTATTTTTATCATAGGGCCCGGAAAGAAAAACCTCGCTCTCTTTTGCTTCTAATTTTTGAAAAAGC
Organism: Parcubacteria group bacterium CG08_land_8_20_14_0_20_43_9; assembly: GCA_002774465.1. Lineage (GTDB taxonomy): Bacteria > Patescibacteriota > Minisyncoccia > Minisyncoccales > PEYH01 > PEYH01. The sequence goes on along the minus strand of PEYH01000020.1, from coordinate 4,185 downwards.
TTTGCCGCCATCTTAGCGGTCTCCTGCGCCAGCTTGAAATCCTTGTCTTTGGAAGACAGGTCTATCAGTTCTGCCAAATCCTCCGCCTCTTTTTGGAATTGTTCAAACTGCTCCACTTCTTGTTTCAAGGAAGACATTTTTCTGCTGGCTTCCACTAATCTTGCCTGGTCTTTCCACTCGGAAACGCCGGATAATTCTTTTTCAAGGCCACTCAATTCTTTTTTCTTATTCTCAAATTCAAAGACAGTCCATCAGATGATGGAGCTTATTTTGTATATCCTCTATTTTTACTAAAATTTCTTCTTTCATAATTTAATGAAGGTTATTATAGCCAGCGGTCGGATTTGAACCGACAACCTACGCGTTACGGAGGCGTTGCTCTGCCGTTGAGCTACGCTGGCAGAGTTAAGCGGGATACGGGAGTCGAACCCGCCTTACAACCTTGGGAAGGTTGCGTTGAACCGCTCAACTAATCCCGCCTGAAAATACTGCCGAAAAAATCAAAAATTTTCTGCCAGACTGAAGCGCTTTCTGTTGTTTGCTGCTCTTTGACCTGCCCCTGCTCTTCCAGCGGCGGAATGTCTCTGGTAATCACTATCACTCCTTCCCCTTCTTTTTTATACAACCCTTTTTCCCTTAATACCGCTTCGGTATAATCCTCTTCGCTGGCGTAGGAAAATAACTCTTTCAATTCTTGATTTTTATTCTCCAGATATTCCAGCTCTTTGTTAAGGTCAATATACCGGCTGCTCGTTTCCTTGTTTTCGGAATAAAGTTTAAGATTGCCGAAGACCAGAAAACCGATAATCAGAACATCTAAGAGCATCAGGAGTCCGATTAAGAGTTTTTCTTGTCCGGTATGCTTTGTATATTTCCTCTTTTTTGCTATCATAGAAATGAGATGAAAGTCAAAGGCAAACAATTTGCGCGGTGGGTTTGGATAATATTGGCGGTCCTCGTATCTTTGAGTATGATTTTTAGCTTATCCTTGCCCGCTCTATTTAGATAATACCCCTAAAATTCTTTTTTATCAACTGCCTGCCCCCTGTCTCTTATTCTGTCCTGAACATTTTCCAAAGCACGGTTTGCGGGACCCTCAAGACGGCTCTGTTCCGGAGCTTTTTCTTTCCTTTTTTTTGTTTTTCCAAGAGCTTTCTCTTGCGGGTAACATCTCCCCCATAAAGCGGAGCAGTCACATCTTTGCGCCTGGCTCTTACGGTCTCTCGGGCGATAATATTTCCCCCTATTTTTGCCTGCAAAGGAACCGGGAATAATTGAGGCGGAAAAATGCCTTTCAATTTTTCCACGACCGCCCGGCCTTCCTGAAAAGCTCTTTCTCTCGGCACAATAGTTGAAAGCGCTTCTTCCAATTTCCCTAAAACCAAAACCTCCAGCTTGACCAAGTCCGACCGCCTCCAATCCAAAAAATGATAATCCATAGAGCCGTATCCCTGGGTAGCGCTTTTTAATTTGTCATAAAAATTCGCCATCAGCTCTCTGAACGGCATTTCGCAGGACAGAAGCGCTTTATCCGCGCTCAAATGATGGATGTTCGGCTGACGCCGCTCAATCAGTTCCAAAGTATTGCCCAGAAATTTCATCGGGACAATAATTTTCAAGTCGCAAAACTGCTCTTTGGCAATTTTAATTCTTGATTCGTCCGGCCAGTCCATAACCGAACAAACCATCTCTTCTTTGCCCCCCTCAAACTCCAATAAATAGCAAACAGAGGGGGCAGAGGTCATCAGTTCCAAACTAAATTCCCTTTTGAGGCGCTCAATAACAATCTCGGCGTGCAAAAGCCCCAAAAAGCCGCACAAGAAACCCCGGCCGAGAGCGGATTTTGATTCCGGCTTGAAACTCAATGACGGATCACTCAACCGCAATTTCATCAGAGCGTCCCTCAATAGAGCCCAGTCATCAGCGTTCTCGGGAAAAATTCCGACAAAAACCACCGCCTTCGGCTCTTTATACCCGGGCAGATGCTCAATCTTCTGACAGCCCTCATAAAAAGTAATGGTGTCTCCGATTCTCACTCTGTCCGGCTCTTTGATGCCCAAAACAACATACCCTATTTCCCCGCTTTCAATCTGTTCCCGGGGAAAACGGTCAGGCCTGAACCAACCTACTTCTTTGGCTTGAGCCCGGGTCGCGGAATTAATCATAAAAATCTCATCCCCTCTTTTTATCGTCCCCTCCCTTACCCGGAAATAAGCGATTATTCCTTTGAAAGAATCATATTGGAAATCAAAAATCAAGGCCCTTAACGGCGCCGCGGCATTCCGTTCCGGAGCCGGGATTTTCTCTATAACCGTTTCCAGAACCTTCTCAACATTGGCGCCGCTTTTGGCAGATATTGTTATAATCTCCTCTTTATCAACTCCCAAGAGTCCTGCCACTTCGTTCACCACATCAGCCAATCGTAATTCGTCATCGCCTATCAGGTCAATCTTATTTATCACCGGAATAATAACCAGCCCTTCTTTTCTCGCCAATTCCAAATTCATCAGGGTTTGGGCCTGAATGCCTTTTAAGACATCAACTAAAAGGATCACTCCTTCTATGGCGGCTAAACTGCGCGAAACCTCATAGGTGAAATCAACATGACCCGGCGTGTCAATCATATTTAAGACATAGCCCTTGTATTCCATCCTCACTGGCTGAAGTTTGATGGTAATGCCCTTTTCTCTTTCCAATTCCATCATATCCAGAAATTGGGGCTGCATTTTTTTGGGGTTTATGGTGCGGGTCAATTCCAAAAAACGGTCAGCCAAAGTTGACTTGCCGTGGTCAATGTGGGCGACAATCCCGAAATTGCGGATATTTTGATTCATAACAATATCTCATTCTATCAAAAAACCCTGTTTTTGCCTAATCAAAACGCCCTTATGGGCGTTTATAATTATGTCTAATATGAATTAATTTTCTTCAGGGATTTCCTGGAATTTGTCTTTCGCCAGATAGCGCTTCAAAAAATTTTTTAATAATCCCATTTCTTCCGATTTTATCAAAAACGACGCCAAAAGATACGCTAACAGCCCCAGGATTCCCGCGCCCGCTGTTTGGATAAAAATTCCGGTGAAAGTTGCGGTATTTACAAACAAAGCAAGGAACCGGAGGGAAAAATACGCAACAACCGCAGCCGGCAAGGTGGCTAAAATTGTTTTTTGGGCAGTTTTTATTATTTCTCTTTTTTTACCGCTTCCCAATTTTTTATGCAGAAAAGTGAACAACAGAACAAACTGGACGATTCCTGAAACAGAATACGCCAAAGGCAATCCCACAATGCTCATATTCTCCAGCCCCTGCAATTTCAAAATCCCGGACATAAAATCCTGAAAACAACCCGGGTTTTTCAGAGTGTAAACAAAAGAAAAACATAAAATAATATTTATCAGCACCGTGGCCACGCTTATCAAGGTCGGGGTTTTGGTGTTATGGACTGCATAGAATGCCCGGGAAAGCAAAAGACCCAAGCCATAAGCAAACAAGCTCAAAGAAAATAAAGCCAAACAAGCGCTGGTCAATCGGGTGTCAGTCCAGCTGAAACGGCCAGTGCCGAAAATTATTCTTACCACTTGCGCCCGCAGGATAAAAAGCATGGCGCTAGCCGGGATAATCAGGAATAAAAGCAAGCGGAAGCTCGTGGAGAACTTTTTCAAAAACTCATCTCTTTTGCCTTCGGAAAAAACAGTTGCCAAAGCCGGAAAAGCGGCAGTGGAAAAGGGCACGGCAAGCAAAATAATAAAACTTCTGCTTAAATTATTGGCTAAATTGAAAACCGCGATTGAACCGGCGGCCAAAGTGGAACCGATGGCTGTCATTACCATAAAATTAATTTGGGAAACCCCTATGCCAATGGAGCGCGGAAGCATAAGATAAAAAACTCTCCTGATGCCTTCGTTCATCGGCGCGAATATCTTTCTCGGCCTGAAGCCAAGATGCAAAAATATGGGTAATTGAATCATCAAATGCAGAAAAGCGCCAAGAGCCACGCCCCAGGCAAGCCCAACCAGCCCGACGGCCGGGACAAAAAACAAAATGCCGAAAATGATGCCGAGATTGTACATTATCGGCGCCAGCGCGGTGACAAAAAACCTTGAGAAAACCTGGAGAATGCCGCTTAAGATATTGCTGAGGCCGAGAATTATCGGGCTTAAGAACATTATCCGCGTCAACAGCACG
>PEYH01000045.1:3114-31388 GCA_002774465.1 Parcubacteria group bacterium CG08_land_8_20_14_0_20_43_9 | reverse complement strand
TACTTTTTGAGCCACGCGGAGCGTGGCGAACCCTTTCAGATTCAGGATTTTTTGGGGGGAATACATTTGTGTCGGCACTTTGTGCCGACCCCATTTCGGCTTCCGATTCCGATTTTCAATTTTGGCGGAGGGGGTGAGATTCGAACTCACGGTAGCAATAGCTACAATGGTTTTCGAAACCATCCCTTTCGGCCTCTCAGGCACCCCTCCCAATCCCAACCTCTCTTATCATTTATTGTCTCCGGAGTAAACAACGCTGAAGACCGCTTTGGCAATGCGGGCAAAAATGAATACTCCGCACACCTCAAGCGCGGTAAGGGTGATTTCCGCTAAAGAGGATAGCTGATTCCCTTGGCTGTCAAAAACAAAGTAATCTTTTGTCAAAAAATTAATTAAATAAAGCAAGGTGGCCAATATAATCCAGAGATAAAGAAAGTACTCTCCCTTTCTCTCGCCCTTTTGGATATTCTTGCCTCCTATCCAGCGCAGCGCTTCTTTGTGCATTGAATAAATAAACAAGACGCCGATATAGAACGCGCCTATCTTAGTAGTCGGGAAACCGCCCCGGGCAAAAAATCCCGCCAGCATCATTCCCACTGCCACGATTGTCACGAAAACCGACAATCTGAAAAGATTTTTATTAATCTGCAGCTCGATGCCGTATGTTTGTTTTCTCATATTATGAAAATTAATTCTAAAATAAGTCAGGGTCCACGGATATTGTCTTTGGGAGCAGAAAAGGGAGAAATCTGCCCAAAAAATAACTAAAGAAAACCGCTATTTTGCCTTTTAGTATTTTGGGGAGGAAAAATAACCTTGCTTTCCTGCGATATTTGAGGAAATCAGGGAAACAATCCGCCAAAATGTCGCCCGCTTTAAGCCCCCAAACAATGCCGCCTCCGGTGGTCGGTTTGGTCATGCCGGCAGAATCGCCGAGCAAAGTAATTTTTTCTGACTTTGGAAGTTTCAACTCTTGAGGAATGAGCGCCGCCTTAACATCTGGCGACCCTAATTCAACTTTTTGCTTATCTAAAAAGATTTCAAACTCTTTCGCGCCATCCTCCTTTGGCCCGATAATGCCGTATTCGGTTTCCCCTACTTTTTGAACTTTCCAAATAAAGCCGTATTTAGGAGAATAATCGAATTTTTTGGGCCAAACCTCTATCATCTCTATCGCAGGACCTTCGTTCCCGACAAAATATTGCGTCCCCAACCGAAAAACCGGCTCTGACAAGGATAGAATCCGCCTCATCCTTGATTGAGCGCCATCACAGCCGATAACCCTGTCAAAACCATCCGGAATTTCCTTAATCTCATGATTAAAAACTATCTCCGCTCCGGCGCCTTTCGCCAAATTATACACGAAATTGTCCAAATCCCTTCTTTCAAAAACAAGATAGGCCGGATTAACCTTAATCCTGACGTCTTTTTTCTCAAAATGAACCAAAACTGACTCTACCCTCCTTTGATACAAGCCATCGCCTATTGGCATATATTCTTTAATTCTTTCCGACACTAAGCCGGTACAGGGCTTACCTCCGATTTTGTCTTTTTTTTCAAAAACCACAACGCTGTGCCCTTTTTGTCTTAACCGCCAAGCCAAATAGAGCCCCGTAATTCCGGCGCCGATAATGGCTACTCTCTCTTTATTCGCATCTGCCGTCATGGGTTATTAATTTAGCGAATTTTCTTTTGCCAACCTGAATAACCATTTCATCCTTGACTTTTATTTCTTGCCTAAAATCCTTTACTATATTGGAATCCACCCTGACTCCGCCCTGCGTTATCAATCTTTTGCCTTCTGTTTTGGATTTCGCCAACCCTAAATGAAACAATAATTCAGTAATTGGATAGCTTGGCTTCGGGGTGAAAAACACGGGCATTTTGGAAGGCAAGCGCTTTTCTCTGAATATTTTATTAAATTCCTGCTCCGCTTTCTGCGCTGACTTTCCTCCGTGATACATTGAAACAATTTCATAAGCCAATCTCGCTTTTATGTTCTTCGGATTACTCTTTTTGCCCTTGATGTCTTTCTTGATTTCCATCAATTCTTTATCAGAGATAAGCGTGCACAGCTCGAAATAATCAAGAATCATCTCGTCCCTCATAGACATAATTTTGCCGTACATATCCTCCGGTTTATCAATAATATTAACCACATTGCCCCAGCTGGTGGACATCTTTCTGCCGTCAAGGCCGGAAAGCATTTTCAGGGTCATTATGTCCTGCGGAGGCATCCCGAATAAGCGCTGAATGTCCCGGCCGGCGTTAAGATTAAAAAGCTGGTCATACCCCCCCAGCTCCATATCCGCTTTTATCGCCACCGAGTCATAGCCCTGCAAAAGGGGATAGCATATTTCTTTTAAAGAAATCGGCTCTCCCTTTTTCCACCTTTCGTGGAAATTCCTCCTCTGAACCAATTGCTGGACAGAAAAACTGCCGGCTAAATGCAGAAACTCTCCGAGGGGCATTTTCTTAAACCATTCGCTGTTGTATCTAATCTCGGTTTTTTTCAAGTCAAGAATTTTTCCGATTTGAGAGGAATAAGATTTGACGTTCTTTTTGATTTCTTCCTCCTTGAGCCCCCTCCTCCCCTCTGGTTTATCAGATGGATCGCCAATGCGGGCGGTAAAATCACCGATAATCAGCACAATTTTGTGGCCCAAATCTTGAAACGCTTTCAATTTCCAAAGCTGGATAGCCCGGCCGATGTGAATTTTGTCTCCGGTCGGGTCAATGCCAAGCTTAATCCTTAATTTTTTGCCCGAAGAAAAAACTTTCTTAAGATGCTCTCTGTCAGTTATTTGTTCAACGCCCTTTGTCAAAATTTCTTCTATTTTTTTGGAATCAGTTTTCATAATGAATTTAATAATTAATCATTAATAATTGATTATGGTGGACCCGGAGGGATTTGAACCCTCGACCCCGCGCATGCCATGCGCGTGCTCTGGCCAGCTGAGCTACGAGCCCAATTTATTTTTTATTTTTGATTTTATATTTTTAGTTCTGCGCTTTTGCCCTTAAATTCTGTTTTTAATTTTTAATTTTTCATTTTGTTTTTACTTTTCATTTTTCGTTTTACATTTTTAACATTGAGTTCTGTTTTTAATTTTTAATTTTTCATTTTGTTTTTACTTTTCATTTTTAGTTTTACATTTTTAATTTAGGTTGCGAAGCAACCGCTGGTGCCCCCACCAGGACTCGGACCTGGATCTAGGGCTTAGGAGTCCCTTGTTCTGTCCCTTGAACTATGGGGGCGTTAAAATAAGATTATCATTTTTGGGGACTTAAAACAAGATTTTGAAATTTAAAAAACCCGTTAGCGGGCTTTTTGAGTGTTATTTTGTTTGAGTCGACTAGCGTACGCATTGCCTGTCCGTAGCTTTAGTGAAGAAGGGATGTCAGAACCTGTTTGGGGTAAAATTTCTTATATCATAAACTAATCGAGCCGGGATCAATTCCGACTAAAATATTTGGAAGTATAATATTACGAAAAGTGTTATAAATTAAAATTTGAGATATATTATTGACATATTTCAAATAAGTTCATAAAATTGAGATATAAATATTTATATCTCAAGAATATGATCAAATTTACATCAGGATATTATAAACAACAAAACGAGTATAAAAGTTTTGCTCCGTCTACAATCAATCACGAATTTGACTTTAAGGATAAAAAGATTGACCTGCTATTGGAGGAGGCTGTTCGTTATTTGGGCGAATTAAATGCTTATTCTATTTTAGTGCCAGATGTTAATTTTTTTATAAAAGCCCATTCAATAAAAGAAGCCACTATCTCGAGCAGAATAGAAGGGACTAAAACCGAAATCAATGAGGCGATTTTGCCAAAAGAAGAAATACGCCCTGAAAAAATAGATGATTGGCAGGAGGTTCAAAATTATATCAAGGCAATGAATTTTGTCATTGCCGAATTGCAAAAAATTCCTTTATCGATCCGTCTTATAAAGAGTGCCCACAAAATTCTGCTATCGGGCGTTAGGGGCGAACATAAATCGCCTGGCGAAATAAGGAATAGTCAAAATTGGATAGGCGGCTCTAATTTATCGGATGCTTTCTTTATTCCGCCTCACAAAGATGAATTACCAGAATTGTTGACTGATTGGGAAAAGTTTTGGCATAACAAAAGCCTGCAGATACCCATTCTCATCAAAATAGCGATCTGCCATTATCAATTTGAAACCATCCATCCTTTTTTAGATGGGAATGGAAGAATTGGCAGATTAATAATAATTCTCCAAATGATTGAACGCGGGATTCTAAAATACCCAACATTATATTTATCCGCCTTTTTTGAGAAGAACAAGGGTAGTTATTATAATTCTTTAACGGTGGTTCGTTCATCTAATGATATTGAGCAATGGGTTAAATTTTTTCTCAATGGAGTCATCGATATCTCAAAAAGGGGCAAAGAAACGTTTCAAAAAATAGTTAAGCTACGACAGAATTATGAAAAGAAAATTATGCTACTTGGCAGGCGGACTAAAATTGCTAACGAAGTTTTACTATTTCTATTTTCTCAGCCAATTGTTAGCTCAAAAACCGTAATGAATCAGTTCAAAATAACATTTAATACGGCCAATCACTTACTCGCTGACATGGAGAAACTTGGATTACTAAAAGAAATCACTGGTTTTTCGCGAAACCGCCTGTTTGAGTTAACCGAATATCTTAATTTATTTAAAAAATAAAAATCCTCAACCCAACAATTATCCGCCCATAATAGTAATAATTTATTTTAAAAATCAATCTTTTTAACCAAAAACCCTTGTGAATACAAGGGTTTCTGGGATTTTTGGTGGTCGAGGAGATTCGAACTCCCCCTAAGAATTCCACAGATTCTTGTGCTAACCACTACACTACGACCACCATAACAATATTAATCATTAATTATTAATTATTAATTTTATCTTCTGTTTTCAGTTTTTAGTTTTACATTTTTATTTTAGGTTGCGAAGCAACCGCTGGTGCCCTCGAGAGGACTCGAACCTCTAATCTTGGCCTTAGAAGGGCCCTGCATTATCCAATTATGCTACGAGGGCTGGTGCTGACACTATACGACAAAAGCGCCCCTGAATCAAGGTCCGTCCACCCGAAGCGGGCAAACCTCTTGAGGCGCGCCCATAGCGCTAAAATCATTTATTTAATATTTGAGTGAAAAAAGGGATTAAAATACAATTTAAAGCCGGCATTGTCAAAACTTACCCTTCTTTGCCGATAGCTCTCAAGGAACTGCTGGTACAGCTGGTCGTCTAATCTTACCTCGTACGGCCTTATTTCCGGCTCCCGGACTACGACTAAAAATCCGTAATAATAAAAAATCACGCCCCCGATAAACAGACCGATGAAAAAGAAAATTAAAAACCCGACAAAAGCCCTTCGCCCCAAAAGCCAAAAAATTTTTGTTATCGCCCGCCTAACGCCCTTAATATTTATTTTAAAATTAATCTTTGGCATAGACCTCTATTGAAAGATAAATTTCCGCATATTCTCCCCCAAATTTTGGTTCTTCCTTGGCCAGGGTCTCATTTGAGCTCAAAATATCAAAACTAACCTCGCTAATAAGCCACCGGCTGTTTTCCAGTTTCTCAAGAAATTTCATTATGTCAATAAACCGACCCTTGCCTTCTATCTTAAAACTCATATAATTCCATTGCCCATTTTTGTTTTCATGAAAAGCAATCGGAAAAATTTTTAAAACAAGATTGAGATTTGACGCTTCTTCTTTGAAAAAATTAATAAAACTTACCGGAATCTCGGGGTCAATTAAGGATTCCCGCTGAAGCAGTTCCTCCATTTCGGCAAGGCCGTCCTCGTAGAACTGGAAATTCTTCTCAAAATCCTCAAAGCTTTCCGCCAGATACTCAATGGAGGCGAGCTCCTGCCGGCGAAGCGCCAACTCCCGGGAACTTGAAGCAATCGCCTTCAAGGCCGGCAGAATGCAAAAAACAAACAATAATAAAACCGCGAAGATTATGGAAAATATGGAAACATATAATTTCTGCCTATAATTCATTGTTCAACTTAAAACTTACTCTGAATGTAATGTTATTCGGTTCAAGCCAGTCCGGCAAGACAAAATTGACATCCTTGAAATCGCCCTGGCTTCTCATTGCTTCCCGGAACTCGTAAATAGAATCAATGGTCGGCGCATGACAGGTGAAGGTCGCCTGAAAATTTTCTTTTTGATACGAAAACCTCTCCAAATACATATCTTGGAGAAGCAGTAGGGAAATCCTCCCCAAGAAATCCGTCAGCGGAAATTGACTCTGATAAAAATCGTTCAATCCGGACAGGGTATAATTAACCGTTTTTATTTTCTCCTGCAAAATATTGACTTTGATGTTTTTGCCCTTCGCCTCATCCACTAAGACGTCTTGTATCCTAATCTGGTCGGCGATGTAAAATCTTACGGAAAGCAAAATAAGGGCGAACGAGAGCGCTGACGCCACCGTTAAGACGCCTAAAATCCATGTCAACTTCAGCAATCTCTCTTGCCTGCGCTTACTTTTTTCAATTGGAGGTAAAAGATTAATCATATAATGCCGGCCTGTATCCTCTTAGAGCAAGCCCTATTGCCGTAGAAAAAGGGAGGAGATCGTCCTTCAATATCTTCTTATTTAATTTTTCCTCCCAAGGAAGATTCGCTAACGGATTTCCTTTTTGGACGATTAGCCCTGTTTTTTGGGAAACAAAGGTTGCTAAGCCCTTAATTCTTGCCCCGCCGCCGCATAAAATCAACTCGCGGACGCCTTCTTTAATACCGTTTCCTTTTCCTTGAAAAGAATGGGCTTGATAATAATCAATATGCTTATCAATCTCTGCGATAAACACTGCCATTGCGGGAGACAATACTTCAAATATCCTCTTTGCTCTGCCTCCTTTCTTTTGGAATCCGTAAAGGACTTGGGCCTTAGCCGCTTCTTCCGGGCTTATCTTCAATGCTTCAGATAAGACCGTCCCTAAGCTATTGGTGGAAAAAGTAATAAATGAGGTGAAGCGCAATGAATTGCCGAGATAAGCGCTGAAGTTGGTAGAAGTTGCGCCCATATCAACTATAAAAACAGGTTTCGGAGCGTAAGAGCCCTTTATCAGCGCTCTGGCCGTTGCCTGCGATTCGGTTTCCATGGCCACCGGTATCAGTCCGGCGCCATAGATCGCCGCTACGTAAGAGTCAACGGTTTTTTTAGGCAAAGCGGCGACCAAAACTTCCATATAGTCCCTGCTCTCTCCCGGAAATTGAGCAATTTGGGAATCAAGATAAACCTTGTCTGCCGAGAAAGGGATATAATTCTCCGCCTCAAACCGCACGGCCGCCTTGATTTCCGGCACACTCATGGCCGGCATTCTTAAGAGCCGGATAAACGACTTCTCTTCCGGCAAAGAAAGAATAACTTGCCTGGTTTCAAGACCTTTCAATTTCCCGCTCGTCTTTTTAATAAAAACCGCCAGTTTTTCCATATCCTGGACTTCGCCTCCGCGAATTATTCCTTCCGGCAAAAAAACTTCTTCAAAGCCCCCTATTCTTAAAGACCTCTTGTGTTTTTTTAAAAAAACCGCCTTCAAAGACCGGTCGGAAATATCTAACCCAAAAGTCCCGGGATTCAAGTTGAGCAAATCAAATTTCATTGTATTTCTTCCCACTTTTTATAGCTAAACTCTTCTGAAATGGAGGGCAGAAAAGGCGGGGGGTTAAAACTCATTGTCGGGTCATAAATATTCCGCCTCTCCCGGTACCCTGAAACCCACACGCTCCCTGAAGTCCATTTGGTGCCGACCCTCCCGTTGCTTATAACAGACCCAAGCATGTTCAACTGTTCTTTTTTGGCATAATTGGGATAAGTGTAAGGAGAATAATAATTTCTGCCGAAATGGCCGGTTTGGGCGATGAATACCCCGTGTAAGTCCAAATAATCCGGCGAGTCCGGCGTTATTAAAACATTATTCTGTCCCATGACAACCAAGCTGTCCGAATTATCCGGATTTAAATACACTATGTCATCCTTTAACCAAACATTCCTGGTCACCGACGGGCTGATAAGGTCCGCCGCTGCCAGAGTAATCTTGCCGCTTATTGTGCCCTGAAGCCAGACATTATCTTCTATAAAAACCAGCCCGCAGTCGCTCAAATTATAATTAACAGCGGCGCCTTCGCGGTCAATGATTGAATATTCCCAAAAATAACCTAAATCCGTATCATAGGCATAGACCCTGCTGACTCTCTCTATCTTCCTCACCGACAACTGTCTTTGATTGATTATAACATGATAACCGTAAGCGTTTGAGGGAGGCAGATATAAACCCTTGCCTTGGCCCTCGGGCGGGGGTTGAGTAAGCCCTTTGATTATTCCTAAGTCAATAGTAATCCCCTCAAAATCAAAATGGGGGGCATCTATCCGGAACAAATCCTCATTGCCGTTGGCGGTGGTGAAAACGCCCGGGCAAAGGCATCCTTGAGACGGGCTATAAGCGCATTCCAGGGGACAGGACGAACAGCCATACGAATCAGTGCAAGACCACTGAATCTGCTCGGAGCTGACAAAAGAATTATTCTGGCCGTCCATCCGGATGCCTCCGTTGGAGTGATACGGCCCCATAATAATCCTGTCGTCGCCGGCCCAAACATTGTGGTTAAGGATATAAGAATATTCAGCCACCGTCGGCTTGATATAATGAACCCTTATACTCCGGTCAGCGTCCGGAAACTGATAGGTCCAGCCCGTGGAAACCACCTGAACAGAGGTGGTTATATCGCAGGCCCTTTCTTCAAGAACTTCTAACCGATATTTCCCGAGAGCGCCTGCGCCGGGCAAAGAGAATTCATATTCGCAAGGGGCGCAGGAAGCGCAATCCGAAGGCGGGCACCCAATCTCAACCCCTCCAAAGAGTTCCTGCTCCTTATGCAACAAGTACCATTTGTATCTATTCAATCCCGCCTCCGCAATATGCAACGATTGTTCGTAAGCCAACTCATATTTCGCCTGCCTCATCTGGCTTAAAACAAAGCCCGAAACCGCTATTAACAAAATCATAAACACCGAACCAAATACCAGGATATAGGTGATGATGAATCCTTTTCTTTTATTCATCTCCGGAGATTAAGTTTCTTAATTGAACCTTGCTTTCCAGATAATAATCGTCTGGAGTGCGATTGGGCTCAACATTGACAATCAGCATAACTTTTATAATCTTGGTGTTGTTTATTCTTTCCACCGGGTCAGTGATTTCCTGCCCATCTTTATCAAAATATTTAAATACGCTTTTTTGGGGACTGCCTATTTGGTTCTGAATGTAATGGGACAATATGACGACTTCCTCCTGGTCTGCCGGGTATCCCGGAATATCGCCGACCGGCTCTATGACTCCTTTCTTAAATTCTCTTTCCACTCCGGCTTCCGTGGCTTGCCAATTCAATTGGAATTGAGCGCGCATGGAAAAATATCCGGGAGAGCATATGTCATTGACCTGGCTGCTGGCATCGGCAGTCAATTGCAAATAGCCATCAGCGGTCTGACTCATCGCGTCAAAGCTGGTCACGCCGTTCCAAACGGCAGAGCAGTCCTCACAGGACGACCCGCCGGCGCAAACCGAGCCCAAAAGAATTCCGTCAGCATAGATGTCGGCCATTTCGGACGACAATCCGAAATCCCCTTTGACGCCCGCTTGAACGCTCGCCTCGTTAAGCGTCCCATTCAAAAAATCGGAGAATATCACCGAGCAGGAGCCCCCGTCAATATATGAAACGCATTCTTGCGTTTGCTGGTAATCCGAGGTTCCTCCTAAAAAATATCTTACCCTTTCTATGTCGTCGTCTTTGTCAATATCGCTAAAAAAAATAAACTCGTTGTCCCGGGCTGACAAAATGACATACGACCCGTCTTCAGCGGTAATCGCTTCCCTTATCTCTCTTATTATTGTCTTTACGCCCCTCCTCGCTTCGTTCGTGGCGTAGGCCTGATGCCAAACATAACTATCCACCCGGTAAATTGCCGGAATAATGGAAAACAGAGCCGTAGTCAAAACGCCAAGAATAAATATGGCGACCAATGTTTCTATTAAAGTAAACCCCTTGTGATTAAAAGACATTGATTGAGTTTTATGTATAATTTAATTTCAAGCCCCTGCGAGCGAAATAGGCGGGTCTTCATTCATATCTTTCTATGCCTATTTCTTTATAATCTTCTCCTGAAACAGAAATCGGGGCGGTTTGGCTGTAATAGTTCTGCGCCTGAACCTCTAATGTATAATCCGCGCTGATTTGCAGAGGCAGAAACAGCGCTTCCCCCAGTTCGTTTGTCGTCAAATCCACATCATATCCCAGCCCCTCATTGGAAAGATTGACCCCGGCGCCGAAGACCGGCTCGGCGCTGGAGGCATCTTTCACCTTAACAAGCAAAGAATTATCTGACTCAAGATAAAGAGTAAAACTCTCACTTGTTCCAGATGGAAGATTAAAAGGCATCGGGCTTAGTTCATTGTTAAGGTTGAGCGCGCCGCCGCTTCTTGTAAAATTAGAGAAGTAGTAATTGTCTGTTTCCAGTCCTGGCAACAACTTTTCCCCGTTCCAGTCGGAGGTTTGGGTTTGCAAATATTTATAAATTGGATTTTCATCGCTGTCTGCGCCCACCGTTTTATCGCCCCTGATATCAAAGCTGACATCGGAAATCATCGTTTCCTCTCCGTTTTTCCAAGAAAGACGCCAATCATACAAAATCGGGGTTTTAGAAAGGTCGCTGGTTAAAAAATCCGCCCTTATTTTTAATTCAGAATATTTATCAATATTTAGCCGGCTCAAGTCAACGGGGGAGACATCAAACCCGACGCTGTTCCCGGGCAAATCCTCATCAGGGATTAAAAGCCAGGAACTGCTGGTAGCATAAAAAACTTTATAAGCAATATTCGTATCAATGTCTTCCAAGTCCGACCATTCAAACTCATACCATTCTGTAATCTGGCTCGGGATTACAGAAGATGATTCCAAATATCCGGCCTCAAAGTAGCTTACCGGAGAACTAGTGGCAAGAGTTATCTGGCCGTCAGTAATAGAAATATTCTCCATTGAAGAAATTTTGCTTCCGCTTAAAAAAGTATCAAAAAAACTGTCTCCGCTCCAAGCAAGCGCGGTGTTTATATTCAAATCGCTCAAGGGGTCAATAATAAAGGTGATGGGGTAAAGCTCCCCCTCGCTGATAGTCGGATTCTTTCTGGCGGGAGTGGCGATTATTGAATCGCCGTATGCTTCGCCGGAACGAAATGTTTCTCCTCTCGCGTACCCGCTCTTTGAGACAATAATCTTATAATCGTCCGGCTCCAAGGATTCGTCCAAAATTAAAAGGCGAACTCCGGGATTATTGGTGTCCGTGCCATAGCATTGGTCCAGAGCGCAGCCCTCGTTTATTATGTTTATGGAACTCGGCGGACAGGGAGCTAATTGGTCACCGGTCAAAATCTCAATCGGCTGGCCCAAACTGTCGCTCAAGGACACCCTCAAAGCGCCTTTTCCTTCGCCCGTTTCCATGGATTCAGGGGCGGCGTAAGAACTTAAAACCATCTCTCCTCCAAAAAAATCCTGCCAGGAAACCCTGACCTTCATCTTTTTATAATCATTCGGCGCGGCATCGGGGAGAACCGCCGCCCCCGAACAATCAATCCCCTCAATGGTCCCATCGGCACAATCGTCAAACTCTTCAACTATCGTCTCTATATTATACTCAATGCCATTGATAACGATGTTTTCTTGTTTTGTTTTAATATCGGCAAACGTCAAGCCCCGCATCTCCTCTATTTTTTCTGACGCCAAATATACCGCCTGCATGCTGGCCTTAGATTGCGCCACCACTCTGACAATAAGTTGGAAACCACCGAATATGCCCAAAAAAATAATGGAGATTACGAGGGTGGCGATTAATACCTCTATCAATGTAAATCCTCTATCTGTTGAATAATTAAAAAACATAAGGTTGCGACCTTGCTCTTTATGATTTTGTATTTTGTATTTTATTTTACGGTTTCCGTTTTCCGTTTTGCGCCCTCTCACATTCCTGACATTATTGAATAAATCGGCTGAACCATAGCTACCGCGAAAAATGCCACCACCACTCCGATAAAAAGCAAAAGAACCGGTTCTATAATGGAAGATAGATTCTTGGTGACATTATTTACCTGGTCCTCAAAAAAATCTGCTAATTTGGCAAGCATGCTTGATGTTTCACCGGTTTCCTCGCCCACTCGCAGCATTTGCAGAAAAAGATTGGAGTATAAGTTAGGGAATTTGGACATTGATTTGGACAACCGCTCTCCTTCCTGGACTCTTTTAGCCGCGTCCTTAAGCGCTTCCTTAAAATAAGTATTAGTTACCGCGCCAGCCGAGATCCCTAAGGCAGTGACGATAGGGACCCCTCCTTGAATCAAGGCGCTAAGCGTCAGGGAAGTATAGGCGCAATTAATCTTTTTAATCAGCCTTGAGATTACTGGAATTTTCAAAAGCCAAGCGTCAAAATATCTTTTTCCGACTTTGTTTCTTAAGAGCGCCGCCATCCCAAAAATCAGCAGCGACAATATCGCTATAACCAAATACCATCTATGCGCGAGAAAATCGCCGAGGCCAACCACAAACAAGGTCATCGGAGGAAGATTAATCTCCAATTCCTGAAATGTCTTGCTAAGCTGAGGGACAACCTTGACCAGCATAATAACTCCTATGATAAGCATTGCTGCGACTATGACCGCCGGATAAACCATCGCTCCCCTTATTTTTGAGCGCAATTCATAGACCCTTTCAAGCTGAAGGGTAAGGATATTGAGAATTTCTTCCATTTTGCCTGTTTTTTCTCCAACCTGAATCATGCTGTGATATATTTCAGGAAAAATCCTGGGGTATTTCTTCAGGGCAACCGAGAAAGCCGTCCCTTTTATAATCTCGTCCTTTATGTCAACCAAAATTTTCTTGAAATATTTGCTCTTGGCTTGAGCGCTAAGGATTTCTAGGGCCCTTGGCAAAGAAACCCCGGCGGCAATCATCACCTGCAAATTTCGAGTCGCCATCAGCTTGTCTGTCAGGGAAACATATTTTAACCCTAAAGAAAATTTCCTCTTTTCCGATGCTTTAACTGCTTTTGCGGAAACCAAAAAAAATCCATCCTGTTTAAGCAGGACAGCTAATTCTTTTTTGCTGCCGGCCTTGGCCGTCCCTTTTCTGTCTTTCCCTTCAAATGATTTGGCGATGTAGGAATAGATAGTCACGATATAAATTAAAAGTTAAAAATTAAAAGTTAAAAATTTCAGCATTAAGTCCAAAAGTGTTTTATTCCCTTACTTTTAACTGGAACTTCTGATTTTTAATTTTGGGTTTTGGGTTTTGGGTTTTGGAATTCTATTATTCCATTACCACTCTCAATACCTCTTCAACAGTGGTCACTCCCAAGGCCGCCTTGACCAGGCCATCTTCCACCATTGTTCTCATGCCTTCTTTGACTGCTTGATTTTTAATTTTCTCAGAAAAAACGCCCTCATCAATCAATTTTCTAATCGATTCGGTAATGGGCAAGACCTCAAAAATTCCGCTCCTGCCCCAATAGCCCTCCAGACACGATTTGCTCTTCTTTGGGTGATAAAAATTAATGTCTGAAATTTCTTGTTTGGGCTTTATTATTTTATCCTCTTTTAGCGCCCTGATAAAACGCTGATAATCGCATTGCTTAGACAAGCTTTTTATGACCGCCTCGGTCGGCGTATATTCTTCTTTAGAATCGCATAGCCGCCTGACCAAGAGCTGGGCTAAAATAACATTAAGAGTGGAGGCGATTAAAAACGGCTCTATTTTCATATCTATCAACCGGGGAATGGCGCCGGCGGCGTCATTGGTGTGAAGAGTTGACAGCACCAAGTGTCCGGTCAGCGCGGCGTTGACCGCCAAAGAGGCGGTTTCAGTGTCCCTGATTTCGCCAACCATCATAATATCCGGGTCTTGTCTTAACAAAGACCTCAAACCGCTGGAAAAAGTAAGGCCGATTTTGGGGAAAACTTGAGTTTGATTAACCCTTGGTATCCGGTATTCAATCGGGTCCTCTACCGTGCATATATTTATCTCCGGAGTATTCAATATTTCCAAGATTGAATACAGGGTGGTGGTTTTTCCGCATCCAGTCGGGCCGGTCACTAAGATCATTCCCGTAGGCCTTTTAATCGCCGAATAAATATGCTCCAGCGCGTCGCCGTTAAGGCCGAGTTCCTCTAATGAATGACCCTTGGCCCCCTCGGCTAAAAGCCGCATTACTACTTTTTCGCCGGTTAAAACAGGGAGGACCGAAACCCTGACTGAATATTTGTCATTGTCGCTCTTGAACTTAAAGCGCCCGTCTTGAGGCAGACGATGTTCGTCTAATTTTAAATTGGAAAGCACTTTGATTCTTGCCACAATGCCCGGAGCCACCTGCTTCGGCAAAGTCATGGCATCATGGAGAATGCCGTCAATCCTGTAGCGCACTAAGACCTCTTTCTCGGTCGGCTCGATATGAACATCTGATGCCCTGTCTAAAACCGCGTGCCTTAAAAGAGTGTCAACGATTCTTATAACCGGCAGCTCCTCGGCCACTTTCTTGAGATTCTGCCCCTCTTTATCCCCAAACTCTTTTCTTGGGGAAATCATCTTTACTCCGCCAGCGTCCTTTTTAATCATATCCCGAAATTCCGCCTTCAAGGTTTTTCTGTATTGAGCCAAAACAGCTTTAATTCCTTCTGGGGAAGTCAGGCGGGGGAGAATCCTTAAATCGGACTTCTTTTTAATAAACTCTATGGTTTGCAAGTCGTCCGGGTCAATCATGGCTACTTCCAGATTTTTCTTGTCCTTTCTAAAAGCGACTATATTGTTAGCGCGGGCTATCGGCTCGGGGATAACCTCAAGAACGTCAGCCGGGATAATGGCCTGCTCTAAGCTGATAAACGGTATTCCGAGGATATAGGCCTTAAGGCGGGCCAAATCGTCCGGAGAGATAAAGCTGTGGGAAACCAAAACATCCTCCACTTTTTGATTATCGGTCCTGGCTATCTTTTCAACCTTCCCGAACTGCTCCTTGGTCAGCAATTCTGCGTCCAAAATAAATGCCTTTAACCTTTTGGCGTCAAGCTTCATAGGGAATAAAAAATCTCTTAATGTTTTTAATCAGATTGAGCGCTCTTCTTAAGCGCTTCTTCCACTTTTTCAATGACCTCATTTAAGCTGTAATTCGCCTTCACAAGATAAGTGGTCGCTCCAAGTTCAATGGCGCTTTCCACCTCCCCGACATTCTCCAGATTGGTTAAAATTATCACCGGAATATTGGAAGTTTCATCATCTTTCCTCAACTCTTTCAGGACATCCAGCCCGTGCTTCTTGGGAAGAATCAGGTCTAAAAGGATGAGGTCCGGCTTCCCGCTCTTCGCCAAACGTAATCCTGCTTCGCCGTCTAACGCCGACTGCACTTCATGCTTTCTGGACTTTAACGATTCACCAAGGGTTTTTTGAAGCGCTACCTCATC
This sequence comes from Parcubacteria group bacterium CG08_land_8_20_14_0_20_43_9, assembly GCA_002774465.1. Classification (GTDB taxonomy): domain Bacteria; phylum Patescibacteriota; class Minisyncoccia; order Minisyncoccales; family PEYH01; genus PEYH01. The sequence continues at coordinate 15,851 of PEYH01000045.1, read as the reverse complement.
TTCTATCAGTAAAATTTTGCTCATAATGGTAATAATTAATGATTAATGATTAATGATTAACTCGTTGGCAGAGTAAAATAAAAGGTCGTTCCTTGATTCTCCCGGGATTTGAACCAAATTTTCCCCTTCATCTCATCAATAACCAGTTTCGCGATGAAAAGCCCCAATCCCGTGCCGTAGATAGACGCCTTGTCGGCATTTTTAGCCCGAAAAAACTTTTCGAAAATATATTTTTGGTCTCCGGCTGGAATGCCAATTCCATTGTCTGTTATTCTGAACTCAACTCTTTTGGGCAGCGGCCTGATCTCTATGGCTACTTTCCCTCCTCTCTTGCTGTAATTGATAGCATTGTTCACAAAGTTCTCAACCACTATCTTTGTCAAGGGATAACTTGAAAAGACCAGCGGCGTATTTTTCTCTTCCTTTAATTCAATCGAGATATTAGATGCCTTCATAAAGGGCCGGGCTTCATCTATCACGCCCCTGACCACTCCGGCCAATGAAAATTTCGTTTTCTTGGTGTCGGCTCTGCCCTCTTTCAGGCGGGTGATAGTAAGCAAATCGTCAATCAGCTGTTCCATCCTGTGAGAATTATCTTTTATAATCTCAAAATATTCCGATTCCTTGCCAGTGGCTAATGTTTTAGCCACTGTTGAAAACTCTCCGGATGATAAAAATTGGGTGGCCCATCTCAAATTGGTCAGGGGGGCTCTAAGCTGATGGGAAACTATGTTCACAAACTCGGCCTTCATTCTGTTGGCTTCTGCCAAATCCTCAAAACTGCGGGTAATAGTAAAGGCAATAACAAGCAGGGTTATGGAGACCACTAAAATGACTAACGCCACTATTCTCGGGTCTGACACATATCTTTCGCCTATTGCGTAAAATGAAACGCTGGCAACGATAATAATTATGCCCATAACCAAAAACAGGAATTGGGGACACTGCCCCAGCGGGACTTGATATTTTCTGCATTGGGCGAAAATGTTAAATTGAAAAAGGATGTTGTCCACAAGCGCATTTTACATATTGATATATTTTAACATAATCGGGAAAATCAAGAAACCTCTTCACAAACCGCTGCTTTTCCACTAACATCATAATTGCGGGGGGTGGTGTAATGGTTGACATTTTCGCTCCTGCCCGCCAAAATTTTCGGGGTGTCGTATACCGGTAGTACTCGTGCTTTGGGAGTACGCAGACTGGGTTCAATTCCCAGCACCCCGAATGCGCAAAAATTAGGCGGGTGCAGGAGCGAAAGATTCCCGGTTTCCGCCCAAGGCGGACCCGCCTGGGACAGGCAAGTCCGGGCCCCCCGAATGCGGGAGTAGTTCAATGGCAGAACTCCAGATTTCCAATCTGTTAATGCGGGTTCGATTCCCGTCTCCCGCTTTTAAACCAAAAATCCGCTGAAGAGCGGATTTTTGGTTTAGGGAAAAAAGATTTACTTAACTAAATCTTTCAACGCTTTTCCGGCCTTAAATCTCGGGACTTTGGCCGCCGCAATCTTGATAGTTGCTCCTGTTTGAGGATTCCTGCCTGTTCTGGCTTTCCTCTTCCCAACCATAAACTTGCCGAAACCAGTCAGGACAACTTCCTGTCCCTTTACCAAGGCCTTGCCGATTTCGTCCAGTATCACATTTAAGCATTCGCCGGCCGCTGCCTTGGAAATACCTGCCTTTTGCGCCAAAACGTCAACTAAATCTTGTTTTGTCATCTTTTTGATTTCTTTAACTTATAAACTCGACCTTTATAATTTGACCACCGTTTATTCAGGATTACTTGGCGTACTCTATAATCCTTTTTTCCCTGATAAGCACCACTTTTATCTCTCCTGGATATTTTAACTCCTCTGATATCCTTTTGGCAATATCCCGCGCCAATCGCTCACTCGCCAAATCATCAATCTCTTCCGGCTTTACAAAAACCCTTAATTCTCTGCCTGCCTGAATAGCATATGTTTTTTCCACTCCTTCAAAGGAATTGGCGATATTCTCCAAGTCGCCCAATCTTTTGAGATAATTCTCCAAAGTATCTTTCCTCGCTCCGGGCCGAGCTCCGGAAATCTGGTCAGCCGCCTGTATTATGTGTGATTCAATGTTCTCGTAGGGATATTCCTCATGATGCGACTTCATGGCGTTGATAGTTTCTTTCTCCACTCCGAATTTCTCCAAAATCTTAATGCCGATATCAGTATGCGACCCCTGAACCTGATGATCCATGGCCTTGCCGATGTCATGCAATAATCCCGCTTTTCTCGCCACCCTTACATCAGCGCCGATTTCTTCAGCCAGCATCCCGCTTAGAAGCGAAACCTCTATGGAGTGCAAAAGAACATTCTGGCCAAAACTTGTTCTGAAGCGGAGCCGTCCAAGCAATTCCACTAATTTCGGGTCCAAATCCAGCACTCCGGTTTCGTAAACGGCCGCGTCTCCGGCCTGCTTCACCTGCTCAACCGCTTCTTCCTCCACCCTGGCCACTATCTCTTCAATTCTCGCCGGCTGTATTCTGCCGTCCTCTATCAATTTTTCCATCGCCCTTTTGGCGATATAGCGCCGGTAGGGATTAAACCCGGAAATAGTTATTGCCTCCGGCGTTTCGTCAACCACCACCTCAATCCCGGTTGCCTTTTCAAACGCCTTTATATTCCTCCCCTCCTTTCCGATAATCCGCCCCTTGATTTTGTCTGAAGGGAGATTAACCGTGGTTGTGGTTATGTCCTGGGCTTGCGGCAAAGCGCACCTTTGAATAGCCAGGGCTACTATTTCTTTGGCTCTCTCTTTCAATTTTTCCTCTCCTTCACGCTCTAAGCGCATCATCCTTTCTATCATTTCTTTTTGCGCTTCTTTTTCTATCCTTTCCAAGAGCTCATTTTTGGCTTCATCCCTGTTGAACTGGGCAATATTTTCAAGCTTGCCGATTTCCTGGTCTATCATCCCCTGCAATTTTTCTTTTAATTCTTTGATTTCTTCCGCCTTTTGATAAATCAGTTTCTCTTTTTCATCCAAGTCAGTGATTTTTGTCTGCAGAGCGTTTTCTCTTTGCAAAACAAATCTTTCGGTTTTCAAAAATTCCCTCTTGCGCAGCTCTTCTTCGGTTCTGGCCTTCTTGATTATTTCGGAGGCCTTGCTGTCTGCTTGAGATAGTATGCTGTCAACATCTTTCTTGGCTTGAGCTATCTTGTTCTGAATCTTTAACTCTATGCTGCCTAATTGTTTTTTGGCGATTGATTGGCGAATAAGATACCCTAAGGTTGCTCCTATCCCGGCGCCAACAAAGCCCGCTATCAGTAGGGTAAGTTGATTCATATTGTCTGCTGGAAAACTGGCAAATCATTTTTTGATATTAATTACCAAATTTTACCAAATTCCAAATTAATGATTTTAATAACTTCTCATTGATAACAATGATGATATCAGTAAAGCGGCTGTCTGTAAAGGAATTTTGCCTAATTAGGCCTTTTTTGTCTCAATAACCGCGTCAACCAGCCCGTAATCTTTTGCTTCCTGCGCGGATAAATAAAAGTCCCTGTCCGTATCGGTGCTTATTGTTTTCAGCGGCTGGCCTGTATGCTTGGAAAGAATCTTGTTGATTTTGTCCCTTATCTTGATAATCTGCTTGGCCGTAATTTCTATGGCCGCCGCTTCTCCGCTTACGCCTCCGGCAACCTGATGGAGCAGAATCTCGCTATTGGGCAGAACAAACCTTTTGCCCTTGTCTCCTGCGGCCAGCAGGACCGCGGCCATAGAGGCGGCCAAACCGACGCAAACCGTGGAGATGGGACAATTGATATACTGCATGGTGTCGTAGATGGCTAATCCAGCCGTGACTGAACCGCCCGGGCTGTTGATATATAACTTGATATCTTTTTTGGGATTCTTGCTGGCTAAAAAAAGCATCTGGGCAATAATGGAATTAGCTCCGATATCCGTTACCGGTCCGGCCAAAAAGATTATCCTGTCTTCTAAAAGCCGGGAATAGATATCATAAACCCGCTCCCTTTGCCCTGATTTCTCTATAACCATTGGTATAAGGTTCATAAATAGATAATGATTAATGATTAATGATTAATAATTAATGATTAATAACCATCCCTTCAAGGAGTTGGAGAGTTTTTTCATCTTCCAGCCGCTCTTTAAGATAAGTTCTAAGGGCTGTCTGGTCGATTTTATCTCTAACTTCAGCATTGGCAGGATGGCTTAGAAACCCTGAAACCTCTTTTTCCACTTCTTCCTTGCTGGCTTCAATGCTTTCTTTTATCTGGATTCTGCCCAGTATCATCATTCTTTTTATTCTTTCCGTCACCTCAACGGCCAAAGAATCTTCCAGCTCTCTTTCTGTCTTCTGAATCTTCTTCAAGTAATCTTCAAAAGTCATTTTCAGAACCTGCTGGACATTTCTTTTGATATCATCCATCATTCTCCTTTTTTCCGCGGAAATCAGAATTTCCGGCACTTCAAAATTGCATTTCTCCGAGATTGACTTGAGAATGTCGTTCCTCAATTTGCCTTTTTCAATCGTTTCTTTTTCTTTTTGAATCTCCTGCCTCAAAATTTTCTTGAGCCCTTCCGGTTCGTCAAATTTTATCTTGTCCTTCTGCTCCTGCGATATTTTTTCTCTGGCTTCCTGCAATTGTTTAAACGCCTGCTCAACTTCTTCGTCGCTGACCACTAACTCCTCTTGTTTGATGCCCTTAATCATCTCCCGATAATCAGGCAATTCTATTTTCGGCATTACAAAAACCTTAATCCTTAACTCAAGGGGGTTGGATGGCGCTAATTTCAGAATCTCGACTTCCGGAGGCCCAAGCACTTCCAGCTGGTTCTCTCGTATTATCTCCGGATAAATTTCATTTATCGCAAAACCGGCCGCGCGCTGTAAAATCTTTTCCTGCTTGACGGCCTTCATCGCCAAATCTTTGGGGGCCTGACCTTTGCGAAAGCCCTTAATCTCTACTTCTTTCACAAGCTCGTCTGACGCTTTTCGGACAAACTTATTAAATTCTTCATAAGGGACTTTAACAGATATTTCTTTTTTTGTTTCGCTTACCTCTTTAACGGATTTTTCCATTGGTTTTTAAGTAAATAGGGCTAATGATATAAGGGCCACAACGCTGATAAGCTTAATCAGGATATTCAGCGACGGCCCGGCTGTATCCTTAAAGGGGTCTCCAACCGTATCTCCGACTACTGCCGCTTTGTGGGCATCGGAACCCTTGCCCCCGAGATTGCCTGCTTCAATATATTTTTTGGCATTGTCCCAAGCCGCTCCTGAATTTGCCATAAACAAAGCCAGCAGGAATCCGCTGCTTAAGGCCCCGACTAATGTTCCTGCCACTGCCTCTTTGCCTAAAGTCAACCCGATTAAAATCGGCATAATAACTACTAAAATCCCGGGCGCCAGCATCTCTCTGATGGCTCTTTTGGTCACTAAATCAACGCAGGAACGATAATCAGCTTTAGCCGTACCCTCCAGCAACCCGGGCACTTCCCTGAATTGGCGCCTGACCTCTTTGACCACTTCTAAGGCCCCTCTGCTCACCCCTTTCATGGTAAGGGCAGAAAAAATAAAAGGAAGCATCGCTCCGATAAACAGGCCGGCAAGAAGTTTCGGCTCTAAAAGATTTATTGAGGCAACATTAATCTTTTGCGCGTAGGTTGCCAGCCAAGCCAAGGAGGCCAAGGCGGCCGAACCAATGGCAAAACCTTTCCCGATTGCAGCCGTACTGTTTCCTACGGCATCCAGGGCCTCAACCCTTTGCCTGATTTCTTTTCCCAAACCGCCCATTTCCGCAATACCGGCGGCATTGTCGGCAATAGGCCCATAACAGTCAGTGGAAAGATTTATGCCTAACACTCCCAGAATGCCGAGAGAAGCCAGGGCAATGCCATAAAGCCCGGCGAAATGGTAAGACAAAACAATCGTTGCTCCTACTGCCAAGACGGGCAGAACCGTGCTCTTCATTCCCACAATCAAGCCCTCTATTATGACGCTTGACGCTCCGCTGTTCCCTGCCTCTGCGATATCAAGAGTCGGTCTTCTTTTTTCCGAAGAAAAATATTCGCTTGTTTTGCCTATCAGCCAGCCGGCAAGCAACCCGAACAAAATGGCCCAAAACAGGCCGATGCTTTTGAAAAGAATAGTTATTAAAAAGTATGACCCGGCAATCATCAAAACATTGGCAATAAATACGCCCCTTCCCATGGCTTTTCTTACGCTTTCGGTTTGTTTGGAAAACTCTTCTTGCAGGGCGCTTTTGGAAACGCGCACAAAAAATGTGCCTAATAAAGAGCTGAAAATCCCGATTCCCGCCAAGAACAAGGGAGCAATTATGCCTTTTGTTCCGAAAACCACGGCTCCGATTACCATGGCGGCAATAATCGTTGAAACATACGATTCAAAAAGGTCTGCGCCCATGCCGGCAATGTCCCCGACATTGTCTCCTACCTGGTCGGCAATAACCGCCGGATTCCTCGGGTCGTCTTCCGGGATTCCTTTTTCCACTTTCCCGACTAAATCAGCGCCCACATCAGCGCTCTTAGTAAAAATCCCTCCGCCCACTCTCATAAACAAAGCGACCAAAGAAGCGCCTAAGGCGTAATTGATTAGAAGATTGACATCTTGGAAGACCATCCACAGGATAATCACCCCTAAAAGCCCCAGCCCCACGACCAAGAAGCCCATAACCTGTCCACCCCGGATAGCGGTCTTGAATGAGTCGGGAAAGCTTTTTTGGGCCGAAACCGTTGTTCTCACATTGGCTAAGGTGGAAACCATCATCCCCACATAGCCGGCCAAGCTGGAAATAAAAGCGCCTATCAAAAAGACAATCGACGGTAAAACATTTTTATTCAGAATCCCCAGCACGATTGCCGCCAACAGAAAAACAACTATCATCACTTTAAATTCTCTTTTGAGAAAAGCCCTGGCGCCCTCTCTTATGGCTCCGGCTATTTTTTGCAGATTCTCCTGGCCAGAACTCAATTTGTTTAAAAGGCGAATCCATAAAAAGACAAATAAAATATCTATGATTGATGCGATAAGAGGAATATAGACCAAATTCATAGTTGATTGCGGTTGTTAATTGTTAACCAGCTTTAGCTGATTCTTCTTTTTCCTAACTTTTGGCTTTTTGGTTTTTGTTTTTGGCTTTTCTTTCTCCGCCTTCTTCTCCCCTTCCTCTGGTCTTTGAATTTCTGGTTCTGGCTCTGGCTCTGGTTCTGGCTCTGACGCTTTCTCTACCCCTCCTTCCTCTAATTCCTTCTGTTCTCCCGGCTTATCACTGCCTTCAGCCTGAATGTCTATTTTCCAGCCAGTAAGCCGGGCGGCCAAGCGGACATTTTGTCCCCCTTTGCCAATCGCCAAGGAAAGCTGGTCTTCGGCCACTATGACAATGGCCTTGCCTTTTTCTTCCACCCGAACCTCCATAACTTTGGCCGGAGACAAAGCATTGCTGATGAATTCCTCCGGATCATCAGCCCATAAAATAATATCAATTTTTTCACCTGACAAGCTGTTGATGACCGCCATCACTCTTGTGCCTCTTTGCCCGACCATAGCGCCGATAGGATCAATGCCTTCTTCATTTGTGCTTACTGCGACTTTCGTGCGGAAACCGGGTTCTCTGGCTATGCTTTTAATTTCCACTTGGCCGGAAGAAACCTCTGGCACCTCAATCTCAAAAAGCTTAGAAATAAATTTTGGGTAAGCCCGGGACAAAATGATAGTTGGGCCCTTGGGGCCCGCCTCCACGCTCCGCAGAAAAAGCCGAAGCCGTTGGCCGACATAATAGCTTTCGCCTTGTATCTGCTCGGCGGGAATAAGCACGCCTAATGTCTTGCCGATATCAAAAAAGACATTCGGGCCCTCAACCCTTTGGACAACCCCGGAAACAACCTCTCCCTCTTTTGACTTGTATTCCTCTAAAACAGCGTTTCTTTCTGCTTCTTTTAGGCGCTGGAGAATAACCTGCTTGGCGGTTTGGGCCGCGATTCTCCCATAATCAGTGTCTGCTTTCAGAGGAATCAAAAATTCTTCATTAACCTGAATCTTGGGCTTCGTCTTCTTCGCCTCATCAAGCATTATGTATTTCTTAGGATTAAATCTTATTTTCTTATCCCCGCCAGCTTCTGCTTCCTCAACATACTCTTGCCTCTCTCCCGCCTCTCCGGCTTCTTCGGCTTTGAGCTTAAGCTCCTCCAGCTCTTCTTCCGAGTAAATCATATCCTCGTCAACCGCCTCAAGAACCTGCCAAAATTTTACTTTGCCGGTTTGCATCTCCATTTTCGCCCTGATATTCTCTCCCTTCCTATCATTATCTTTTTTATAGGCAGCAGCCAGGGCCTGCTCTATGACCTCAATCACGACTTCGGACGGGATGCCCTTTTCTTCGGCAATTTGAGAGATAGAGGAGGCGAGAGCTTTTATATCTTCCATGGTTTTATCTATCAACGAGCGGTCAACGGGTCAAGGAGTCCGGGTCTCTTTATGAGGCCCGGCCTTGTTGACCGCCCCTTGTTAACAAAATTAATTTCAGAAAAAACGGCCCAACTGCTTGGACCTTCTTTTTTCATAATAACAATCCTAGGATTCCTGTCAAGTGAAACCTATTGAAAAACGGGGCTAAATGTTCTGAAAATGTTTGACCCTGGCCTTGCGCGAAGAAAAATCCAGGACTATTGCCAGCGCGTCTATCTGCCAGGGAGAATCCGGCGGAATATTGTTTTCATCGAGCCAGATTTGGGCGATTTTAGATATCTTTTCCTGTTTCTGAAAATTAACCTTTGATTCAGGCGCAAACCTCCTGTCCCCGGTCAGCGTTTTCACTTCAAAAAAAATAATCGCGCCTTCTTTGCGGGCCACGATATCTATTTCTCCGATTTTTAATCCATTAACTGTTTTGAAAAAATTCCTGTCCAGAATTTCATACCCTTTGCCCTGCAAATACTTTTTTGCAATCTCTTCTCCAATATCTCCGATTTCCTTAGTATTAATCGCCATTGCCTTTGAAATAAAATTTATCGCCTGTTTTCATTTCTAATTCTTGGGCAAGCCCGGCCCTTATTTCCAAAACATATTGGGAAGGGGAATGCGGATTATAAGCCGGGCAGGGGTCGGCTTCGCAGGGCGGGACACTATGCTCTATATGAGTAATGGCCAAATCTTTGTCCAGCCAGATAATGTCAATGGAAATCAGCATATTTTTCATCCAAAACCCATAGAGCCCCGGTTCCGGAAAAACAAAAAGCATCCCCTGATTTTCCGCCAAATCATCCCGCCCCATCAAGCCCTTGGCTCTCTGTTCCATTGTCTCTACCACCTCTGCTCTAAAACATCTCTCCCTAAAATAAATCTCCTTAACTGAATTATTTTCTTTTTTAGCCATAGAAAACAAAATTGCCGCAAGGCACAAAAACAAGGCAATGGCAATTAATAATATGTATTTATAAAACGACATTCCCAATAAAATTATATAATGGACCATGTCGGATTCGAACCGACGACCTCCGCAATGCGAGTGCGGCGCTCTGCCGACTGAGCTAATGGCCCTATTCCCACAATCCATATATGTCATGCGCCCCCACAGAATGAAACCAAACCTTTTCTTCGGTTGCGAACTCAAAAATAATCCTATACTTTCTATCAATAGAAAAAGACCAAAAGTCCCTCAATCCTCCTTTTAATTTATGGGTCTTCAATTTTGAATCAAAAGGATTTTCTCTAAAAATCTTTTCTTTCTTTTCGGCCGTCTTTTTGGCGGATAAAGGCAATTTGCGGTATTCGCGAGCAAACTTGCTTGAGTAAAAAATTTTTACCATAAAAAGCAGGGTTTTATCTCAAATCCTTAAGAGTTCTCAGTACCTGCCCCTTGCCGGAAGACAGCTCTCTCCGGCTCTCGCCCAGCTCTCTTAAGATTTTTCCCTCCATCCACATTCTTAAAAGGTCGCGGAAAAACTCGCTTTTGCTGGCATAATTGCCTTTGGCGACAATATCGTCAATTGATTTTGCCATTCCTGCCGGCACTGATAAGTTTATTATTTTTCTCATAATTTTGTAATAATTTGTATTACAATCATAGTATCTTCTTTTGCTTTTGGTGTCAATGCGCCATCTTCGCCCCTATGGTAAAATGATTTTTGCGCGGAGAGTAGATTCCCTTCTGGAATGCGTAAGGGAAACCTTTCCTTTGAACGTTTTTTTTATTTTCTTGGCCAACTGCTGGGCCATCTGATTCTCGGTGGTCAAAACCCTCAACATTCCCTTGGCCACCGTCTGAATGGAGATAATCCTGTCCATCGGGTCTTCCCTAAAAGCGGTCTCGGAGAAATTGCCGATTAGGTTTTCTATTTCTCCTTTTTTCTCTTCCGGAACATTCTCAATGATGATTTCCCCCTCATAACGATTGTCCGCTATCATTTGGCAGGCGGGGCAAATCCCGGAATGAGTGTTTTCTTTTTCATAATCCGGGATATCTTCCAATCTGCGATGCCACGATTTTTGCCAAAATGCAGCTCCGCATTTTTCGCAAACCGAAATATCTCTTTTCGCTTTACCGAATTCCGTTGTTTCTTTTTTAGACCCCGGAAAAGGCCATGATGTTTTTTCAAAAAAATTCCTCATAGAAATTATTGGTCGGGGCATCGGGAATTGCACCCGAGTCGCACGAACCCGAATCGTGAATGTTGCTGCTACACTATGCCCCGAAAGAAAATTAAAAATGTAAAACGAAAAACGGAAAATAACAATGTAAAATTAAAATTTTATTTCTTTTTGGATTTTTATCCGTCATTTTTATTTTTTCATTTTTCATTTTTCATTCTTATGTCACCCAATATTTCCTCTTGGTCATCTCGTCTCTCTTGGTCACAATTTCCTCTCTTTTATTTTTAGCCCGGCTGACCAATCTCTCCAATTCTTTTTCATTAAGAGCGCCTAACTCTTTGATTCTTTTTTTCAAATAAGCTTTCTTGTTGTTTTCTGGCTCATCAAGAATTTTCCCTAAAAGAACAGAGAGAATTTTTCCTATTTTCGGACCTGGCCCTATTTTCAAAGATTCCATAATATCGTCTCCCCCCACTTTTAAGGTGGTCACATCAATAGGGTCAAGGGCTAATTTGTCCGCTACATACTGAAAATGCCTTAACTTATAGGGAAGAGCTTTGGGACAGCCAGAGCCAATCCTATCACACATTCTCAATTGCACCAACTCGTCAAAATTCTCTGCTCCGATTTTCGCCAATAACCGCCTGACTGACGATTCCTGCACTTCGCCAACATTGTAGTAAAAAAGATGATATCTTACCAGCTTAACAATCTTTTCTATATCTTTTCCTGAAAATTTCAAGCGCTCCAAAATTTTGGCTGCCATTTTCGCGCCAATTACCTCATGATTGTAAAAGGTTGAATCCGCTCCCTGGCCTTCTTTGGCTCTGGGCTTTCCGATATCGTGAAAAAGAGCGGCTAAGCGAACATATTTATTAAAGCCCTCTTTTGCCCCGTACTGCAAAGACCTGATGGCGTGCTCATACACTTCATATATATGATGTTTATTCTGCCCCACTTGATAACCCTCCAGCAATTCGGGCATGATATGTTTCAAAAGGCCCGTCTCTCTTAACGATTCTATGCCTTTGTCCGGATTATCGGACATCACTATTTTCAAAAACTCATCCCTAATCCGCTCTTTGGAAATAAACTCCAGAAGCCCGGCGTTTTTCCTGACAGCCGACAATGTTTGTTTTTCTATGTCAAAATTCAAAACAGCGGCAAGGCGCACTGCCCTCATCAGGCGCAAAGCATCTTCCTGAAACCTGTCTTCCGGCTGGCCGACCGCCCGAATCAGTTTATGCTCCAAATCCTTCTGCCCATTAAAAGGGTCAATTATCTCGTGATTTTGGATTTTGGATTTTGGATTTTGGATTTTCAACGCTACGGCGTTGATGCTGAAGTCCCTCCTCGCCAAATCCTCCTCAATTGTCTTCGCCCACCTGACTTTGTCCGGATGCCTTTTGTCTGTGTATTTCTCTTCGGTCCTGAAGGTGGTTATTTCTATTTCTTTTAAGTTGTCCTTCTTGCTTGAAGTCAAAACCGTTACTGTGCCGAATTTATTCGCGCTAAAACTTTTAGGGAACATCTTTTCCAATTCCTTTGGGTTGGCATTAGTGGCTATGTCCCAGTCATTCGGCTCAACTCCCCGCAATAAATCCCTGACGCACCCGCCGACCACAAAGGCCTGAAAACCTTTATTTTCAAGGACGCTGACTATTTTCTTTACCTCTATGGGAATACTCATATTCTCCAATTCTAACTTAATTCTTGCGGTTTTTCAATTGGTAATATAGAATTAAATCAGGCCCCCGTAGCTCAACTGGACAGAGTGTCGCGCTTCGGACGCGAAGGTTGAGGGTCCGAATCCTTCCGGGGGCACCAGCGGTTGCTTCGCAACCTAAAATAAAAATGTAAAACTAAAAATGTAAAGTAAAAACAAAATTAAAAATGTAAAACTAAAAATATGACTAAAACTGCAAAAATTTTAATAATCGGACTATTTTTGGGGCTATTTGCTATCGCCAGCCAAGCATCAGCAGCCGGACTCGTGCCTTGCGGGCAAAACCAAGATGACCCCAGCACAACCGATATAAATGAAAGCCTTCCCTGCACTCTTTGCCATTTTTTTGTGCTGATTGAAAGGATACTGGAATTTGTCTTTTTCAATCTTACTCCTCCCTTAGCGCTTC
>PEYH01000045.1:0-3075 GCA_002774465.1 Parcubacteria group bacterium CG08_land_8_20_14_0_20_43_9 | reverse complement strand
CCGGCGACCCGGCCAAAATATCAAAAGCAAGAACTATAATCACCAGCACCCTGATTGGCATTGTCATTATCTATGGCGCCTTTTTCTTTGTCGGATTACTTCTCCAAGCCATAAACCTGAATACTAACTGGGTAGAGCCGCAATTCAGGACATGGTGGGAAGACGGATTCTTTGACATCGATTGCCCAATCCCCACCTCGTCCCTGCCTCCATCTCCGGTTACTACCGTGCCCCCAGCCACTGCCTTTACTCCGCCAATCACCCCCGGCGCTGTCCTGACAACAATACCAGTTGGCGCAACATTTTCTACCGGCGGAACTGTCATAACTTTTCCCTAAAAATTAATAATATCTACACTGAAAAACATATTCCGACTAAAAATACGCTTCTTGAAAATGAGCTTCTTGATTATGCTCCTGTCCTTGGGATACTTTCTCTCAACCGCGCAAGTGTCAGCACAAGCTTCTGCCAATCCGATTTACTCACTCTCTATTTCAGGCAGCGGAACGCTTAACAAAACAGATGGTTATGCCCGTGTAATCCTTACAGATGCCCAAGGAAAAGAATATCTGGTATACGAAGCCAGCGGCCCTTTTGACTCGGGCTCTTTTTCCTTTGAGAACCACTGCGAAGAGACCTGCGTGCTAAGCGGCATCACCCCCAAATCCATTGACACAGAAATATCAGGGGCTATCCTTACTATTTCCCGGGTCTCTGTTTTGAACGATGAACAGGGACTTGGTCAACAAGTAAGGGCGATGGGGATAAAATCTTATGGCTCTGCTGTCCATAAAACGCAAAGAAACGTAAAAATAGATAAAATAAATCAGCATATCAAAGAAAATAATCTTGGGTGGACAGCCGGAGAGACCTCTGTATCAGGATATTCTTACGAAGAGAAAAAGATGCTTATGGGTGTTTCCGGAACAGAAAAGCTCCCCAATCTTCAGGGGTTTGAATATTACAAGGGAGGGATTTTTGAGATGGCGGGAGCCCAGACATCACCAAAATCCGCCTCAACCTCTGCCCTGCCAAGCTCTTTTGATTAGCGGAACAGGCATGGAAAAAATTGGCTAACTAGTGTGAAATTTCAAAACTTTGGCAGCTGCATGACTTATGCTGCTGTGGGAACAATAGAGGCATATATCAATCTATACTATAATCAAATTTTGAATATTGATTTATCGGAACAAATGTTTTCAGATTGTTATTGGTCTCCAAATCACTATATAACAGAATTATCAGGGATATTATCAATATGCCAAAATAGCAATGACTCTCCGCCGATTTATTGTTGGGCCAGATATGCGGGATTGGCGGATGAGAAGTGCGACCCAGCAGACTATGAATGGGTGGTTCGAGATTGTTCATATGATAATTTGTGCCAAGACTGGAAAAAGAGAATATGGAGAATCGCTGGAAGTAATTTGTTATTTAATCTAAGCGAGGAAGAAATTAAGGAGTTGATTATTACAAAAGGCCCCCTGTTTATCGCCCTGCTGCCCGAGGCCTTCCCAGATGAAGATATGGATGGCGTAGAGCACGCAGTGGTATTAGTTGGTTATGAAAATACCCCTAACGGGATATTCTGGATATTTAAAAACAGCTGGGGTGAAAATTGGGGTAACGATGGGTATGGGAAAACCTCTATATTCCCCACTGATGGAATGGTAGGATATCCGATGGGTTCACCAATCCCACCCCCTGATAAAAATTTCGAAATAAGATGTGTCGATAGGGACTTGGATGGTTTTTGCAATTGGGGAATTTCAGACAAAAAACCCGTCACTTGTCCTGTTTCCTGCGAGGCAACGAAAGACTGCGATGATTCAAACCGCAATCTGGGCCCTTTTGATGCTAACTTCAATTGCATTATTAATGGTGGTGGTAGTGGTAATGGTGGAGGTGGCAATGATATCTCTGTGGGCAAAATCAGCCCAACCACTGCCCAATTAAATATCACAAAAACATTTTCCGCCCAAGTTTCAGATAACGGAGAGGTGGTCGGATGCGCTTTGAAAATAAACGGATCGCCGACAGAATATATGACTCTTTCCGAATCGCCTTGTAAAAATTGCACTGCCTCTCTAGATTACAAATTCACTTCCAAGGGCAGTTATTCGCTATTGGCAAGATGCATAGATAACGAGGGCAACGCAAAAGAAGGAGAGCCGGTGATAATCAACATCGGCGCAAGTTGTCCTGACTGCGGCCAAACCCATATTGACCTCTGCGAAACTCCGGCTAAATGCGAAAAGGACTGCGGAGCAGACGCGGAGTGCGATGAAAAAGAGCGTTTCTCAAGCTGGGTTACCGGAAATTATTGTTATAGCTGTTCTGGCGGCTGTGGTCTTGATGCCGATAATACAAAACCTTCAAGTTACACGCCCCTTGGCAACGACTGCCGCTATAATTGCGAAATAAAATGCGGCTCTAATGGCTGGACAGTTGTTTACGGGTCCGGATATTGCGATATAGATAAAAACAAACTATGCAATGATTCTATTTGCGCTGCCTCGGGCTGGGATAACAGCGCTTGCGGCTATACTCCGGTTCAATATAACAAAGAATTGTATATAACAGAAGGGTTTAATAATCCCGATGATTACATAGATGGTAACCTGTATTGCAACGCCGGGGATGCATTGATAAGGGGCAACTGCCTCCCGGACGACCGTAACGACATTGTTATTTTTAACACTCATTCTGAAACAGGCGATGGCTGGCATTGCCGGTTTGATTGCAATGGCTGGTGCACTGCGGACGGCACGATAAAAATAACCTGCGAGCACTGATAAATAGATGGTCCCATTGTCCCACTGAAATTGATTGGCCTATTCCCTGAAAATTTGACTTTCGGCTGAAATTGCGATAAAAAAACAAGTATCTTTTATTGTTTTGTTTATCTCTTGTCGCCCCTATAGCTCAATTGGTAGAGCAGATCCCTCTTAAGGATAAGGTTCCAGGTTCGAGTCCTGGTGGGGGCACCAGAATCAAACTTTCAGAAATTTTGCCGATTGATTCAGCCGCGCGAAGCGCGGCAGAGAACGGAAACACTGGCTCGCCGCGCACGGC
>PEYH01000003.1:9251-11513 GCA_002774465.1 Parcubacteria group bacterium CG08_land_8_20_14_0_20_43_9 | reverse complement strand
CAAGAAGTCCAAGTGTCCAAGCTTTCGAGGTTCTACTTACTGCGGGAGAAACCCAGACGCCGAGCCATAGTAGCCGCCCGCACCGCCGACCCAGCCCGTGCCGAACCTGACCCCGCCAGCGCTGAAGAAGAAGCAGGGCGCGTACGAGAAAGCGCCATCAGCATCAGGAGCGTATTCATTGCCCGCGCAGTCAATCCAGAGATCGTCATAATGCTGAAGACGTTCTGGATGCGTAAGCAACATGCACCCGATTTCGAATGCGCCGAGTCCGAACTCGTTAGCCGTAAAGACCTCACGAGCCCGACGGACACTGCGACCCCGATGCCTGAGACCGAACTGGGCTGCCACGACCAGGATGTCGTAGTCCTTCTGCTGTTCAGCCAGCGTTTCGAGCTTCTTTGCCGTGCGTTCGTGCTGTCGGAAATGCGTCTCTCCGAGTTTGCCTTCGCGCCAGTTGTAGAACTTGCCCTTGCGCTGTTTCTTGATCAGGTCGAGTACCTTCTGCACTGCTTCGTTGTAGGTCTTGGCGACCGACTGCCACTTCGGGATAGCGAACCATCCTTTGGCATTTGGCGGAAGCGGCTGTTCGGCGAGTTTCTCATTGGCAAAACCGATGCCAGGGAAGAGCTGACGCAGGATGTTGGTCTGCTCGGTGATGCCTTTGGGCTTGTAACCCGACAGGTATCCGTAGCTGGATTCCACTTCCTCGTCCGCAAACTGGTTGCTCACAGAGAGCTCCCTGATGCCAGCAATGATGCGAGCTTGAAACTCGTCACCATTCTCGATGAGCTTCTGAAGCCTATCCTTGTCGAGACCGACTTCGGCGAGTGCCTTGTCGGCGGCATCCTCGACAAACCTCTTGTACTGCTTTGTCTGTCCTGACGTGATCGATTGTGTTGTCATCGTCACACCTCCCTTTCTTTCTTTTTATTTACCAGAATCGCTCTGGCTAACGGCTTGTCCCTCCTATGAGACGAGCCCTTTAGAAATCCCGTTTCTGGGGACGCCCAAAGGACTCGCCTCATAAGATTAAATCTCATTTTTCAAAGAACTTTAATTCAAGATTATATATTATACCCTGAACGAATCAAGATTCTGGCGAAGCCAGATTCTTATAACATCATCATTATATCAAATTGTCAAAGAAAAGTCAACCTGCGCGTTGACAAAAACCCGACTTTTGCTAATATGTTGTTGTATGGCAAAGAAAAACATCCATCCACAATATTATCCCAAAGCAAAAGTCCGCTGTTCCTGCGGCAATACTTTTGAAGTCGGCTCAACGGTAGAAAACATTGAAGTGGAGGTTTGCTCCGCCTGCCATTCTTTCTACACCGGCAAGGAAAAAATGGTTGACGCAATGGGGCAAATCCAAAAATTCAAAAAGCGAATGGCGAAAAAGGAACAAATGAAGAAAAAATAACCCTGCGACCCCAAAAACCCGCTTGAAGCGGGTTTTTGTGTTAAAATAAAAATATGAAAAACTTGGAAAAAATCAAGGAAGAATACAACGCCATACTGGGACAGCTCAAGCAGGCCGAGCAGACCTTGGATTGGGAAGAGTCCGGCCGCCTCAACAAGCAAAAAGAGGCGTATTGTTCGCTTATCCGAAAATACGAAGAATCGGAGACCGCGGAAAAACAGATGGCTGACGCGGAAAAAATCCTGACCACTGAAAAAGATATTCTGCTTATCGCTTTGGCCCAGGAGGAAAAAGAAAAACTCCTGAAACAAAAACAAAAACTGGAAAAAGAAATTGAAAAAGGGCTCAAGCAAATTGGCGAGGAAGGAGAAGGGCCAAGCGCCATTATTGTGGAGATACGAGCCGGCGCCGGAGGAGAAGAGGCCTCTTTGTTTGCCTCTGATTTATTCTTTATGTATTCCAAATACGCCGAATCCCAAGGATGGGAAGTGAGGCTGCTTGACCAGCATAAGACAGAACTCGGAGGGGTTAAAGAAGCCATTTTCCAGATTTCCGGAGGCGAAGCGTTTTCCAAAATGAAAAATGAAGCCGGGGTGCATCGGGTCCAGAGAATTCCGAGTACGGAAAAAGCCGGGCGAATTCATACTTCCACCGCCTCGGTGGCGATATTGCCCAAGCCAAGCAAATCTCAAATCCAAATCAAGCCAGACGAAATCCAAATAGACACTTATAAATCTTCGGGAGCAGGAGGCCAAAATGTCAATAAAAGAGAAACCGCCATAAGAATCACTCATCTGCCCACCGGCTTGGTGGTTACTTCTCAAACAGAAAGGAACCAA
>PEYH01000003.1:0-9228 GCA_002774465.1 Parcubacteria group bacterium CG08_land_8_20_14_0_20_43_9 | reverse complement strand
TTCCATTCTTCAAGCTCGGCTTTTAGAGAAACAAGCGGAAGCGCAGTTCCAAAAGCGGGGCTCGGCCCGGAAGGGGCAAATCGGCCAAGCCAAACGGGCGGAGAAAATAAGGACATATAATTTCCCCCAGAGCAGAATCACCGACCACAGAATTAAAAAAACCTGGCACAACCTCCAGGAAATAATGGGAGGAGGTCTTGATGAGATAATTGAGGGGATAGAAAAATACCCCATTATAGATAATGCGCCTAAATAAGCCAAAAATTAAAACAAAAAAGCCGAAACCACAACTTAAAACCTAAAATTAATTTTTTGATTTTCTGCTCTGCTGTGGTTTTTTGTTTTGGCTTTTGGGTTTTAAATTTTCAGAAAACTCCCCCTTCTATCCACTTTTCCCATTCAGAAGCATTCTCCATCACCTGATTCCTGTAAGAATAACCGCCGGCTGTTTTGCAGCGGGTGGTCATAACGTTTGTCCCGCAAAGATAAGCAGTAACCGCGCCGACTTCTTTTTGGAGTTTTTGACTGCCGGCTCCCCAATCGCTCAAGTAAAGCCCGGCTGCCAAAAAGGCGTCCTTTACCCGCCACGGATTGGCTATTCCTCCAATGATGTTCTCCACTCTTTTTTTGTATCCTTTATCAGGATTGGATGGATTTAACCAGGTATTGGGCATAAACTGGGCAGGCCCCATCGCTCCTCCCCACTGAACCTTCCCGCCGCTTATAGAGCAGGAAATGGGCGTGGTATCCGGGTTCATCCCCAGTTCATCCGTGATTTCCAAAAACGCCCCCCACTGGCCTGAATGCATAACTTCTTTATAGCCAATGTCAGGATATCTGCAATAAAAGTGCGTGGGGCAATTGCATTGCCCGACATTTTTGCCTATGGCTGACTCGGTTTGCAGCAATCCCAACAAAAGAGCGGGCCTGACCCCGGTGACTGTTTCCACATATTCGGCTAAAGCATACGCCTCCTCATAGCTTGGCGCCTCCTCTTCAGAAACCTGGGCTAATTGAAATATTTTTTTTCTCACCTCGGACGCTTTTGTCTGCGTCTCTTTGAGGTATGCCTGATATAAATCCTCTCTGCCTTTTGTTGTTTTCAAAAGGGATCCCTGCTCTTTTTGCAAACTCTGGCTTTCCTGCTTCTGCAGAGTGCGGACCACGATTAATTGCTCCAACTCCCCTTTTTCTTTGGTAAGCGCCGTCTCTTCGTCTTCCAGCTGAACTTTCAGCGACTTGATGTGCCCCAGCAATTCCTGATTCTTTATATTCAACGCCTCAAGCGCCGCCAGTTCATCAAAAAAATCAGACAATTCGTTTTCGGCCAGCATAATCTCCAGCAAAGAGCGCTGGTCCTGCTCGTAAATGGTTCTTAATAATTCCGCCAATTTTGATTTTGAATCCTCAATCTGAACCGAGCTCACTCCGATTGACGCCTGGGTGTCGCCAATCTGCATATTGAGGTCTTTAATCATTAAATTGCTCCTGTAAATCTCGTTATTCAGCCCGCTGATTTTGTTCTTCAAAATAGATATTTTATTCTGCAAGGTCTTGGCTTCCGCCTGCGTTTCTGTCACCTTCCCTCCATAGTACGAGCTTTGCGATTGATAAAACTCCAAGCATTTATTAAGGGTCTCCTGGCATTTTTCCCGGGACAACGCCCCGCATCCCCCGTTTTCATCATCCAGCAAGGTCTGGCAGGTTTTTGCCAAATCCTCTGCCCCGAACACCGTAATCTTATAGCCGAGCAAGGGATTAACAGCGAGGGAGGCGGAAAATAAAAAAGACCCTAACAGTGCCGTGCCTACAATTCTAAAAAATCCGCTTTTGTGATAAATGCCCATAATCTGATATTTTATCACAAAATCCCTCTCTTGTCTGTTTTGAGCCGGAATTAATCTTTTTCTTTTTCCTTCTTCTCCTCTTTTTTCTCCGGCCCCTCTTTTTTCTCCGCTCCCCCCTTGCCTTCTTCCGCCTCGCCCGCTTCTTCAGCGCCTTCCTCGCCCTTCTTAACCATTCCCTCAATCTCCTCAATCTTCTCTTCAATCGGTTTTTCCAATTCCTCTTCTACCTTAGTGGGCGCGGCCACCAAAACCAAAACCTCATCCGGGTCTTTCAGAATTTCCACCCCTTCAGGGACAACCAAATCCCTTACAAATATTTCTTTGCCTATGGCGTCCAGTGATTCGATATTAACTTTAATTTCGTCCGGGATATTGGTCGGCAATGCCTTAATCTCCAGTTCTGAAAGTGTTTTGATAATAGTCCCGCCGAGCTTCTTGACCGCCGGCGACTCTCCTTCAAGCACAAGCTCAACCGCCATTTCCACTTTCTTCTCCAGGTCGGGCGCGTAAAAATCCACATGGATTATTCTGCCGGAGACCCCGTCTTTCTGGATATCGTGAACCAAAACAGGAGCGCTTTCTTTCCTGCCTTTGATTTTTAAATCAATTAAGGCATGCTCCCCGGCTTCGGCAAAGACCTTGTCAAATTCTTTAGAATTCAAAATCAAAGGAGTCCCTTCTATCTTGGGGCCGTAAGCCACTGCCGGCAAAAACCCCTGTTTACGCAGGTCTTCTGCCTTGCTTCCTTTCGTTTCCCGCACTTCTGCGGATAATGGAATAGCGTTTTTAGAAACCATAAGCGCTGGCGCTGAAAATACTCACCACTGTCCGGTAGATAGGAGTCCACTCCACCAGAAAAACGATGACTACGACAATCATCGCGATTACAGTTAAGATGTCAATTGTTTTCCCAATCATAATTTTGTTATAATTTTGCCTAACTTAAAATTGTAAAACAGATACTATCATAAAAGCGGAAATAAATCAAGCGGCGGGAGCCAAAAAGCGCTGAAAGCGCTTTTTGGGTTAAGAAAAAAAAATAATTTTCAAAATTGCTCAAAACTGCTCGCTGGAGAATTGCTCTCTGCTCTTGCCTATTCGCCGGCTCCGGCATTCCCTGACCCCTGTTGCGCAGGAGGATTGCCTTTCTTTCTGGAACCTTTGCCGTATCCCTTGGTAACAAGCAGAGCTGCCAAGCCGACTGCCACTAAGCCGATAATGACCCAATATATTACATCCATATTTTTAAAAAATAGTTAATATCGCGACCTTTGCACTCCTGTCAAAAACAAATATTATAACATAATACCTCCTGCTTATCAGAGCGTCAAGTGGAAAACATTTTGACCAAATCATATACATCCCCGGCCCCCATTATCACTACGACCTCTCCTCCTTTAAGATTGTTTTCCAGAAATTTTTTTGTTTCAAGAAAAGTATTAAGACAAAAAATTTCTTTATCTTCAGCCCGCTCTTTCACGGCTTCAGCCAATTTCAAAGAGCTTATTTTTCGCTTTATCTCCGCGTCTTCTCTGCCGGCGACATCATAAATGGGAAGCATAATAATTCTTTTTGCCAGAGCAAAGGAAAGGGCCTCAACCAGCTTGTCAAAAAGATAATAAGTGCGCTGATATTGATGCGGCTGGAATATCGCCCAAATTTCCTTATCCGGCCATTTTTCCCTGGCCGCTGAAAGAGTCGCGCTGATTTCAGTCGGATGATGGGCATAATCGGAAACTATGGTGAATCCGCTGTCCCCGAAATTTGCTTCATAAATTTCAAACCTGCGCCAAGACCCATGATAGTCGGCCAACGCCCTGAAAGAAACATTATCAGCTATCCCCAAAGACCTTGCCGCCATCAACGCCCCTAAGGCATTGGAGATATTATGCTTGCCCGGGATTCTCAAAATTTCTTTAAGCGCTGAGGACTCTTCCATATCCGAATAATAAGGCATGATGTTTAGGGCTTTGGCGCTTACTGATTCCTCCATCTTTCTGGAATTTTCATCATCGTAATTCAGAACCAGAGTTCCATCCTCCGGCAAATGATTTACAAAATCCCGGAAAGCCCCGAGAATGTTCTCAAGATTGCCGAAATAATCAAGATGCTCTTCCTCAATGTTGGTCAGAACGATAATGCTCGGCCAATAGTTAAGAAATGACGCCTGATATTCGTCCGCCTCAATAACCAGATACTCGGAAGCGCCTAACCGAAAATTGCTGTCCCCGAACTCTCTCAATTTGGTCCCCAATATCACGGTTGGGTCCAGCCCGGCCCGGATTAGAATATCGGCAATCATTGCCGAGGTGGTGCTTTTGCCGTGGCTTCCGGAAACCGCAATGGTAAAATAATTTTTGGTCAGCTTGCCTAAGGCCTGCGGATAGCTAAGCGCTTCTGTTTTTCTCTTTTTTACCTCTGCCCACTCGGGGTTATCCTCGCGCACAGCCGGAGTATAAACCAGCAAATCCAAATCTTCCGGCAAATTCTGCGCCTTGTGCCGGCCGATAGAAACCTTTGCCCCCTTTTTCCCCAGCATCTCGGTGATTTCCGAAGCAGTCAAATCAGAGCCGGAAACAACCGCTCCTTTGGCAAGATAGTATTGGGCAAGGGCCGAGACCCCGATTCCGCCAATGCCGATAAAGTGAACCCTCATAGAAAAAATAAAAATTAAAAATGATAATGTAAAATGAAAAAATCAAGAAGAAAATTCTACGCTCTCTAATATGGCATATTCCGCGCCCCTTCTTTTCAGTTCGCTCTCCATCACTTCAACAGAATCTGCCTCAAAACTTAGATTAATTTCTTCGTCTATTTCCGGCTGTTCCGTTAATGCCCGAAATTCAAAGGCCCTGATTCTGGCAAGCGTGACATGGGGACGGAATGAACGATTCTCTCTCTCTTTGTATTGATAACTTGGAAGATTAAAAAGATTATTCTCCAAGTCCGCCTGAAGTTTTGACAATTCCTGACTTTCCTCCATTTCTACCCAAACCATTCTGGGCGGAATTTTCTTAGGCGGGCCGTAACAAATTCTTTTCAATCCGACCCTGAACGGATTGCGCGAAGCGCAAACGCGCTTTGCTGTTTCAATTGTCTCCACCAGTTGATTATCATCCAAGTTGCCCAAAAAATTCAAAGTAATGTGCAAATTTTCCCGGCCAACCCATTTGGCGGGAATTTTGTATTCCTTCTCAAATCTCAATAATCTATCCTTAATATCCTCCGGAAAATTAATGGCAATGAAAACTCGGTGCAGCATATTCCTTTAAATTATCACATAAAAACCAAAAAAAGAAGCCCTGCTGAATCAACGTATTCGGTTCAGCAGGGTTCGCATTGCCTTCCGCATTGTCTTCCGCCTGTGGATAACTTTCCCCCAAGAATTACGCCACCCGGCATCGTTGTGAGATTCTCCTTATCCAGCGTGGGTTTCCGCGTTTCATGGAAATTACGAGTCCGGGTCTCGTAATGCTGAAGTTATCCTCTTTCCCAGCAGTCGCGGCAACGGGCTTCGTACGACTCCTGACCGCCAATCTGGATTGTTGGGCCGTCAACAGGCGCCGGCTTGCCCTCAACCAATCGCTGGGTTCGGGTAGCGGCTCCCCCACACTTTACGCAAATCGCTGTCAGCGAGGTCACCTCATCTGCCAAAGCCATGATGAGCGGCATTGGGCCAAACGGCTTTCCGGCAAAATCCAGATTCAAGCCAGCCACCATCACCTTCTTGCCTCGCCCAACCAATGCTTCGCAGAGCGCAGGCAGCTTGTCCGAGAAAAACTGGGCTTCGTCAAACGCAACCACCATCGCTCCCCTTGCCGCAGAATGACCTGCTAACCGCCCCACTTCCTCCAGCATCTCTTTCCCCGGCTCAAGTAGAATCGCGGGGAACTTAAGTCCATCGTGGGTCTGTGTTGTGTTAGTGCTGTAACGGTCGTCAATCGTCGGCTTGAAAAGAAGCACCGGCCATCTCGCGATTCCGACCCGCTTCAAGCGGCGGATCAATTCCTCGGTTTTGCCGCTGAACATACATCCGGCGATAACCTCCAATTGCCTGTTCCCGACTACAGATTGATCCATTCCCTCTCCTTTCGATTGTCAAGGGGCTATCCCTAAAGGGCTCTTTCTTCCTTCTGACTTCTTTTTACTTGATTGTCAGAATTTGTCAAAAAAACAAATATCAACATCTTGACAAAAAAACAAAATGGCTTATGATAAAAGATAGTTCATATCTCTTCTCATCAGGGAGTTCCGCGGGTAACCACGTCCGATCCCGATGGATACATTCACTGCCACCCCGCTCCCCGAAAGAGATCTCTCGGCGAGAACGGGCCTGCGCAACAACCACCAACGTCTCTGCGAGACCGTCATGGAGGATACAGGCCCGTTCGCCCCTTTTTACGAAACCCTTCAGGGTCTTTTTCTTTTTCTTTTTCTTTTTCAAATTGACCCTCGCGCCACTCGGAATTATACTAAAATCACTGATGTAATCTTGCTCTATGTATATTATTGAAATCATCCCCTTGATAAAAATCGCCTCCTGCGGCTCGCAGACCCTCACCTATTTTTCCAGCCAAAAGCCGGGAATCGGCTCTTTGGTTTTAGCGCCATTGGGCAGGACGGAAATAAAAGCGATTGTGAAAAGCGTTGAGCCGCTGGAGAACATAAAAATGGAGGTTAAAAAAAAATATTTCAAGCTCAAACCCATTTCAAAAATTATCTCCGAAGAGCCGATTGTCACCGAAGCCCAAATGGGATTGTGCCAATGGCTTTCCGATTATTACCTCTCCCCCATAGGCATTGTCCTGAAGCTGTTTCTCCCCAAATCAGTCCTCCGAAGAAAAAAACTTTCTGCCTTGAAAAAATCGTTTCCAAGCCCGGCCCCCGAAAACCAAAACCAACCCCTCCGCCCTGTTTTACTCAATTCGCCTGAAAGGAGCCAAGAATATGTCTCGGCAGTAAAAGGGGCTCTTCAGGATAAAAAATCGGTTCTGTTTTTAGTCCCGGAAATAAATAAAATTTCCCAATACTTGCCGCGTTTGGAAAAAATTTCAAAAAACATCAGGGTCTTTCACAGCGAACTCAAAACATCCGAAGAAATGAAATGCTGGCAGGAAGTCCGGGATAATGAAATTGATATTATAATCGGCACCAGAAATTCTTTATTCCTGCCTTTTCCAAATCTTGGCCTGATTGTCGTTGATGAAGAGGAAAATGAAAGCTATAAGTCCTGGGACCAGCATCCGAAATACCACACCCGGACCGTGGCTCTGAAATTGGCAAAAATCTTTAAGGCAAAAATAATTCTCGGAAGCCAGCTCCCCTCTCCTGAATCCTTTTATCGCGCCAAAATCGGAGAATACCAATTGCTGCAGCCGAAAATAAAATCGCAATCTGGTCTGGACATAAGCCTCGTGGATATGAGGGAAGAAGCCAGGAAAACAAATTATTCAATTTTCAGCGAGGAACTCCGGGAACAATTAGCTAACGTAATTCCCAAAAACAAAAAGGTGATAATTTTTGTCAGCCGCAAAGGGCTGGCCGCCGCGGTTCTGTGCCGGGATTGCGGCCATATTATCAAATGCCGGGAATGCGAAACCCCGATGGTATATCATAAAACCAACGGACCGGAAAAAGGCCTTTTAATCTGCCATTACTGCGGAAAAACGATGGCTCCGCCTTCTCTCTGCCCGAAATGCAAAAGTTGGAGAATCAAGTATTTGGGCGCCGGCACCCAGAAAATTATGGAAGAACTTGGAAAAATAGAAGGCGTAAAGATAAGCGCCGCTATTATGGACAGCGATATTACGCCTGATAGAAAAAAACAGGAGCAAATATCGCAGGACTTCCAGGCAGGGAAATACAATGTTCTGGTGGGAACCCATTTGCTTTTTTCTTCGGGGCTTCAACAAAAAGCGGATTTGGTTGTCGTTATTTTGGCCGACCCTTTATTTAATATCCCGGAATTCCGGTCGCCCGAGCGTTTGATGAAAATACTTTTCAAAATATCCGCGCTCGCAAAAGGAACGATTATCCAAACATATAATCCGGATTTTTATCTTTTTGATTTCCTAAAGCGAAACGATTTTGAGGGATTCCTTGAGCAAGAATTAAAACACCGCAAAGCCCTGTCTTACCCCCCGTTCTCCGAGGTTATAAAACTGACTTTCTCTCACAAAAATAATGAAAGGGCAAGGAAAGAGGCGCTTGAGATGAAAAGGAAAATCCAGAAATCAGCGCCGGCCCTGAATATGCTCGGACCGGCTCCGGCCTTAGTACCGAAAATCAGAAATAAATATTTTTGGCATATCATAGCGAAAATAAAAAGCGACGGCTTAAAGGAGAAAAAAATTATCCGAGAAATAATGGGGCCCGACTGGTCAGCGGATGTTGAACCGCAAACCCTGCTTTGAATTATGGCGGAAAAGACAAAAGCCCGTCCCGAGTGAAAACGAGGGACGGGCTTTTGTGTTCAATATTTTAAAGCCGCTTAAAGAAGCTTAAAATCATTTATCACCAACTCAAATTTATACCCTAAAAACTGGGCCGCCTTTCGGCACTGCACCATTCTATAAGTAAAAATCTCAAAATATTCCATCACCGGCACAAAAGAAGTATCTATCTTTAGTGTCAGAGTAATTTTCTTGGTTTCTTTGTTGGCCTCAAATCTATTATTTGTAGCGGCAAAATTAACTCTGTTGTGGATATCTCTGGCAATTTGGGCCTTGTCTTTCTCTATCACCCTGCTCCGCCTTACATCGGACTTGTCTGCTATCATTCCGACCGCTGCCACGGCATTCACAATCTGGGCTCGGTAATTGTCGTGGGTGGCAATGGCTTGCATTATAGTGGCCATATCTTCGGCCGGCAGCCTCTCTTGAAAGATACTATGGAACATCAAAGCGCCCCAATATTCGTGATTCTTTCTGTCTAAAAAATTACCCATATCATGCACATAAGAGGCGATGGACACCAATTCCTGCTCCTTTTCTGATAAGCCGATTTCCTTGGCTAAATACCTCGCCCTTTCTGACACAAGATTGGAATGGTCAATGCCGTGGTCAGTATAATGGTAAAGGCGCAAGAACTCCGTGCTTCTTTTTATGTACTCATCAACCTGCGGGTCAGACCTGACATCCTCAAGCGTAATGTTCTTTTTCATATTTTTATTAATTCTTAATCGCTGATTCTTTATTTTAACTTTTATGCTGTCTTTTGGCAAACAAAATTTGACATCAAACGTTTTTTT
This sequence comes from Parcubacteria group bacterium CG08_land_8_20_14_0_20_43_9, assembly GCA_002774465.1. Taxonomy (GTDB): domain Bacteria; phylum Patescibacteriota; class Minisyncoccia; order Minisyncoccales; family PEYH01; genus PEYH01. The sequence continues at coordinate 132 of PEYH01000003.1, read as the reverse complement.
GGTTAAAAATAAGATTGCTGTAATTTGCCATCGGTCTTTGATAACGAAATAGCGAGGAAAGGAGATGACGGAGATGAAGCTCAAAAAAGCATTGGTCTGGGGGGTAACCGCCTTGGTTCTTGGTTACTTCCT
>PEYH01000021.1 GCA_002774465.1 Parcubacteria group bacterium CG08_land_8_20_14_0_20_43_9 | reverse complement strand
GATTCCCATATCCACAATCACAATATCGTTTCCATACTCAAAAACAGTCATATTTCTTCCGACTTCTTCCTGACCCCCCAAGGGGATGATACGCAGGTCAGAATCCTTTTTATATTCTTTTTGAGTTATCGGCTTATATTCTTTCCGAATCTGCGCTTTTTGGGTCTGCATTTGTGTTGTTTTAGACATAATTTTAGAAAATGTAAAATGTAAAGATAAAAATGAAAAATGACAGATTAAAATTAAAAATTTTAGATTTTAGATTGTTATTTTTATTTTTTCTTTTTTAATTTTTGATTTGAGCGAGCCCGCTCAGGCGGGCGAGCGAATGTGCCGAGGGAGGGAGTTGAACCCTCACGAGCTTGTGCTCACTGACTCCTGAAGCCAGCGCGTCTGCCGGTTCCGCCACCTCGGCCAGTTGACAAAATATTAAAAAATAGTAGGATTGGAAATATCAAACAAGCAGTTAAGAGAGAGGGAGGTGGCGATGTTGTTGGTTATTGCAATGGCGTTCTTTGTCACAGGAGTCGTCGCGCTTGCTTTCCCGATATCTATATTGACAGATTCGGGCATCGATGCGTTGAACCTCAAGGCTCTCGGTGCGGCGTCTATGGTGGTAAGCGCCCTACTAAGCCTGGCACTCTTGAGGGGAGGAGGTAGTCTGCGGCGCGGGGGAACATATCTCGTTGTCCAGGCAGGGCCCAAGGGCGGGGAGACCCGATTCTTCTATCTTGCCCTGATAAACATCAGGGCAGGAAAGGCGGTTCGCCGCGAATTCAAGAGCAGAGAAGTTCCGTCGGAGATTGAAATCAACTGCATTGTGCGGGCAGGAAAGAAGGGATTTGTCCCTGTCGCAAGAATGGATTTCATCTCTCCCCCGCAGTCGCCCAAGTAGCGCACTCTCGTTTGTTCATTCAGAATGTACTACGTACTGCGCGTGCTGTTGCGCGCTTCCTCCGCCCGAGGACTTCGGTTCTCGCGGCGGATTCTTTTTTTTATAAAAGAGACAATTCTTTAGGCAGGGACGATTGGGGCTGTTTAAATCTTAAAGTAGGGATATTCTGGTAATTTTCATTTTTGACCCAACCGTTAGGAGTGTAGAAATAGCAGGCGCCATTTCTTTGCTGGATTCCTTCATACTCATTTTCCATATTTTTGTCAATCCAATTCGCTGTTTTTAATGTCTTGTCTGTTGGATTAATAGTGACATGGCCATAAAGAGGGGGAATGACGCAAACCTCTCCTTGTTTCGCCTTGACCGCATAAACCTCTTCTATTATATCATTTTTTTCTTTTTGAAGGAGGAAAATCGCTTCTCCTTCTAACACAATACATGTTTCCTCGCCCTTATTTTTATGAGTATGGCCTTTGGTTTTATTAAACTCTTTTCCCAGCATTATTGGGAAAATTACCGTAATATCATATCTTAAGTTGTTTTTTTCTTTCAGTCCCCGGTACATATAATATAATTCCGTATCCGGGTTGGCGGTTTTCTGCCACTCCTTGTCGTATAAAACCGAACCCATGTCTTTCACGGTGCGGATATCGGGTTTTAGATTTTCCAAATTAAAATTTTCCATAATCTCGATTTTAATTTCGGAATTTTTTCGGTCTTTCTATGCCCAAATCCCTACAAATTTTATCAGCCAGAAATTTATGAATCTCCGGATGGCGGGGGATATTTGCATTCTAAATTAAGAGATGGAGAGCGTTTCTCTTATGATTTTCCCTTTGGCAAACTCTTTTTTGTTCAATAAACGGTTGGTTTCAAGCACTAACAAGAGAGCTTCTTTAAGATTTTCCTTAGCTTCTTTGAGAGTTTTGCCCTGAGTATTTACTCCTGGAACTTCCTCAATCCAGGCGAGATGCCATTTCCCGGCCTTTTTATATATTGCTGTAAATTGTTTTCTCATGATGATTTATTATAGTTTTAGGGGTCCTGATTGTCAATTTATTTCCGGACTCTTTTGGTTTTGACGTACCAGTCAGCGATGCCCGCGAATCTTTGAGAAGGGTCAGCGATTATATGCGCCTTGATTCCCTTGATTTCGCCCGAGGCGAGATACATAAAATCAGGATTAAAGAGGAAAATTGCCGGATAGTCAGCCGTTAATAAATCTTGGGCTTCTTTTATTTTCTCGACCAGGACGGCTCTGTCGGACGTGGTTCTGATTTGTTCAAGCAGGTTATCAGTTTTCGTGTTCTTATAGTCCGCAAGGTTCAGTCCCGGATAAACTCGCTGGCCGGAATGCCAGAAAGGGTAGGGGTCGGGGATAATGCCGAGCACCTGGCCGAACAAAAGGGCCTCATACCCGCGCTCCTTAATGGTTGTCTGCTTGATTTCCGTAATCGGGAGGGCGTTTATTTCCGTTTCTACGCCGATTTTTGCCCATTGTTCCTTAATCAGTCCGGCTGTTTCCTGAAGCATTGAGTCAATTGGCAAAGTAATAGTTATTTTGAACGGAATATTTTGGGCAGGACTGATGACGCACACTTCATTCAGTTTTTTTCTGGTGCCGGGACCAACCACTCCGTTGCCGGAAGAAAGCCCTGATGGTTTCAAAATTTCATCCGCGTATTTTTCTTGGAATTTAATGACCGCTTCTTTTGTTTTGTCTCCGAAATAGCCGGAGATTTCCCCGTCCGGGTAAATGTCGCTGAATTTGGCAAGGCATTGCTGGAGATATTCCACTGTTTTTCCTTTTGAGCCGAGCGACAGAGTACTGACGAAATTCATTGTTTCCGCGCTTTTGATTTTTACCAATTTCCCGTCCTGTTCGGCAAACCCGGCCTTGTTTAACAGCTCTTTCGCCTCGTCAAGATTGAATTCTCCTGGCGTGGTTGTGCTTTCCGGACCGTAGATATTCAAGAGAAAAGGAGATTCAGCAATGGCCCCCTTGCCAGACAATATCTTTTTCTTAATTTCCTGTTTATCAATAGCGAGAGTCAAGGCGCGTCTTATTGTGTCTTGGGCCAAGAAT
>PEYH01000036.1 GCA_002774465.1 Parcubacteria group bacterium CG08_land_8_20_14_0_20_43_9 | reverse complement strand
AGTTGCTTAGTTGCTTAATTGCTTAATTGCTTAATTGCTTAGTTGCTTAATTGCTTAATTGCTTAATTGCTTAATTGCTTAGTTGCTTAATTGCTTAGTTGCTTAGTTGCTTAACCGGGAGACCCGGAGCAGTCCGGAGCAAGGGACAATTTTAATGCCCCCCTTCTCCAACTCGTCTAAAAACAGATTCACGCCCAAGGAATCAGAAGACATATGGCCGGCAATAACCACATTGATAAGGGCTGACTCTGCTTCTTTTTTATGCTCTTCTGAAACATGCATTCCCACAATGGTCCCGATACCGGCTTGAGCCATTTTTTCGTATAGTTTAGGCGAGCCCTCGGCTCCTCCGGTAATTTCCGTAAAAGCAATTCTGCCGCAGCTGCTCTCTTTCCTGCCCACAAAAATCTTGGGCCCTGTGCCGTTCTTCCTTGATAATTGGTATTCCGGGATTCCTTCTATAATATCCATCAGTTCTCCCAAGGTCTCTGGATTCTTTTCCTCAATAGTCCTTTTCAGAAAATCAGCCGCCAGGTTGTAGCAGACGGTATGAAGACAAGTCAGATTGGTTTTTAAAAGTTTCGCCGCGTCAACCGTTCTTTCAGAGTTGGATTTGTTCAGCCCTCTCGCCACCTCTGATATTTTTTCTCTCATTAACCCTTCGGCTATATTTATCGGCACGCCGCACCGGGACAAAACATCGCTCTGGAGCTCCATTACTTCATGGAGCGTGGCTAACGCCTTGCCCAGCGGATGATGAGAAATGACTAAATCAATGCCTCCGATTTCTTTTGCCATCAAGAGCTCGGCCGGTTCAATGTCAATGCCGACCAAAATCTTTTTTATCTCCCGGTCGTCAGAAACATTCAAAATGCGGGAATCGGAATAAGGATTTGTTAGCCCTTCCGAATCAAAATTATTTTTTTCTTTTTCAGACAGGGTCTCATAATTGCGCTTTTTCTTATCCAAAAATTTCCCTACTGCCTCTTTGCCCCTTAAGTCAGCGGATATCCCCATTCGGATAGCTAAGTTATAGATGTCTTGTATTCGCATTTTACGCGGGCGCTTTAGCTTTCTTCGGAATTTTCAAAACTGGTGGCTTAAATTCAACTTTCTCTTCTTTTTTCGCTTTTTTTGCCTTTTTCGCTTTTCCTGCGTCCTTTGCTTTTCCCGAGTCCTCTGGCTTTTTTATTTCCTCTGCTTTTATCTTTTCTCCCTCCTGCGTCCTTGGATTAAACCGCGCATATAATTGGTCAATCATCTCTTCTCTCTTTTGAGGGTCTGAAATTTCCCGGCGAAAACGGGCTTTTTCCTGACGAATATGTTTTCTAACGCTTTTGGACATCCTTTTATTCATGATATTTTTTACTCTCCTTTAATTACTGCTATCGGCTTAAGCCGCGCCACCTTTCTTGAAAGCCCGGCTCCCTGGATTACCTCCACCACATCATCAATATTCTTATAAGCGGCCGGGGCTTCTTCGGCGATATTTTTCACTGACTGACACTTTACCAAAATTCCTTGTTTTTGCAAGCCCTCAAGAACCTGTTCTCCCCTGATTTGGTTGACTGCCGAATGCCTGGACATTACTCTACCCGCTCCATGACTGACTGTATACCAAGCAATCTTGGATTTTTCCGTGCCTACGCAGACGAAAGAAGAAGTGCCCATTGAGCCGGGAATAAGAACCGGTTGACCTGTTTTTTGGTACTGCTTCGGCATTTCCGGGTGCCCGGCTGGGAAAGCCCTGGTCGCGCCCTTGCGGTGAACTATTATTTTCTCCATCCTGCCCCTAACCTCATGTTCTTCGATTTTAGCAATATTATGCGCCACATCATACAATAGGGTCAGCTTGCCTGAATCGCCAAGCGCGGCCCTAAACACCTTGCGGACATAATGGCTGATGATATGCCTGTTCGCCCAGGCGAAATTACAAGCCGCAGACATTGCTTTAAAAAAGCTCTGCCCCTCCGGAGAATTGAAAGGAACGCAGGCCAGCTCCCTGTCCGGCACCCTGATTTTATACTTCGGCATTGCCTGCCAAACAGATTGCAAATAATCAGAACAGTTCTGATGGCCTAATCCGCGAGAACCGGTATGAATCATTACCACTGCCTGTCCTTGGAACAAGCCAAAGGCCTCGGCTATCACGTTGTCAAAAATTTCATCAACTATTTGAATCTCCAAGAAATGATTGCCGCTTCCCAATGTTCCCAATTGGTCCCTGCCTCGGTCTTTCGCCCTATCTGAAACATAAGCAGAATCAGCCCCCGCCATATGACCCCTTTCCTCGCAGTTTTCAATATCTTCTTCTGTGCCATACCCCTGCTCAACTAATTTCGGAACGCCTCCGGCCAAAATTTCATTAATCTGAACAAAGCTTAATTTTGTTTTTCTGCCTCTCCCTAAGCCAGACGGGATTTCTCTCTCCAGACCATTTGCCAGCTCCCGCAGATAGGGCCCTATCTCTTTATAATTAAGCGGCGATTTGAGCAGGCGCACCCCGCAATTTTCGTCAAACCCGACAAATCCGGGTGAGATAACCCCGACAGAAAGCTCCATCGCCCCGACGCCTCCGATGGGAGGACCGTAGCCAGAATGAATATCGGGCATACCAAGGGCATAACCGATAACCCCGGGCAAAAAAGCGCAATTAACCAACTGCTCCAATGCCTCTTCTTCCACCTGCTCCCATAATTTAGCGGAAGAATAAACTCTTGCGCCTACTCTCATCCCTTGTTTAAATGATTTTGGCAGTTCCCAGATATATTTATCCAATTTTTGAAAAGCATTTTTAAGCATATCATGAGATAATTCCTAAATTACATTTCCTCCCGGACAATCTGACGGTCGTCCCAAGGGATTTTCCTTCCATTGGCAACACAAATCCACGGCTCGCCTCCCTTGCCGGTAATGATTACGGTATCGCCGACCACAGCCAGCTCAAGGGCTCTTTTAATCGCTCCTCTCCTGTCAAGAATCTTTTCATAATCA
>PEYH01000041.1 GCA_002774465.1 Parcubacteria group bacterium CG08_land_8_20_14_0_20_43_9 | reverse complement strand
TTTTTAACATATCCGGCCTTATCATCAATTTTTTGGCAGGGATAATAATTTACTGGATGGTTAGATTGTTCAATGTTATTTCTAAAGCAAAAATTAGATAAGATACGAATTAAAAGAATAGGGCTAGAGATAGAGCCGGAAGAAGTTTTTTGCGACGCTTTGGTCCAGAAAAAAGAGCAGAACTCTTTCGGCAAAAAACTGGAAGTACCCATAAGGTCCCGGTCTCTTAAAATCCTAGGGCTGATTTTTTTTGTTTTAATTGTCGCTATTTCTGTCAGAAGTTTCCAGTTTCAAATTATGCAGTATGACAAGTTTTCCGCCCTGGCCCAAAAGAATAAATTCGTAGTCAGCAAGCTGGAGGCGCAAAGAGGGATTATTTATGATAAAAACTTCGAGCAACTGGTTTTTAACCGGCCTTCGTATGATTTAATTTTTGACAAGGGGAAAATGGAAAAGATGGGAGGAGCAAGGCAGATAATTTTTAACAAAATTGCCTGGATTTTGGGAACAAAACCCGAGGCAGTGGAGGAAAAAATCAACAGCGCTGAAAACAATTCGGTTTTGGTCTATCAGAATCTTGATTATCAAAAGCTTATTTTATTTGAATCCAATGCCGAAAAATTGGAAGGATTCAGCATGAAAAACGCCGGGAAGCGGGAGTACCCGGACGGGCCGGTTTTTTCGCATGTTATCGGCTATTATCGGGAGAGCGGTCAAAACGCGGGGCTGGAGGATTTTTATAATAATTATCTTTCCCCGCAGCTCGGAGAAATAAAATACGAGAGAGATGTCTATGGCGAGATTATGTCAGAGGAAATGGTTAAACCGTCAGAGTCGGGCGATAGCTTGGTTTTATGGATGGAGGCCGGATTGCAGAAAAAACTTTATGAGACAATGTCTATCCAAATGAAAAGCGCGGGAGTGAAGAGGGCGGCTGGCGTGGCCATAGACCCCAAAACCGGCGGGGTCTTAGCCATGGTCAGCTTCCCGAGTTTTGACAACAATCTCTTCAGTAAAGGCATCAGCGAAGATGAGTGGGATGCGCTGGCCGGCAATAAGGATATGCCGTTTCTGAACAGAGCAATAGCCGGCCGATATGTGACCGGCTCTACCATTAAACCCCTTATTGCCGCCGCCGCTTTACAAGAGGGGATTATCGCAGAAAATACAACGGTAAATTGCCAGGGACAGATTGTCGTTGACAATCCCTGGTTCCCGGACCAGCCCTTTACTTTTAAGGATTGGATGGTTCACGGCATTACCAGCGTCAAAGATGCCATCGCCCGTTCCTGCAATGTTTTCTTTTATACTGTCGGCGGAGGATATAAGAATTTTGAGGGATTGGGCCCGGAAAAAATTAAGGAATATTTAGAGCATTTCGGCTGGAACGAAAAATTGGGCATAGATTTGTTCGGCGAAATAGCGGGGTTTGTCCCGGATAAAGAATGGAAGAAAAAGAATTTTTCTTCGCCAGAGAGCATTTGGATGCCCGGAGACACTTACAATCTTTCCATTGGCCAGGGATTTTTGTCAGTAACCCCGCTGGAAGTGGCTTCGTCCTTTGCCGCCCTTGTTAATGGCGGGACATTGTTCAAGCCCCAAATTGTCAAAGAAATAGTTGACAAAAACAAGGGAGCGATAGAGGAATTTGCGCCATTTGTTTTAAGGGATAATTTTGTTGATGCGGATAATCTGAATATTGTCAAACAGGGGATGAGGGGCGCTGTCACTTACGGCTCAGCTGTTGTCTTGAACGATTTGCTGGTCAAAGCAGGGGCGAAGACCGGGACTGCCGAAATTCCCCGCGAGGGATACTACCACAGCTGGATAACCGTGTTTGCGCCCTATGATGACCCGCAAATTGTCCTGACCCTGATGGTTGAGGAGGGATTGGGAATGCATGTGGCAGTGGCCCCAACCGTGAAAGAGGTTTTGGAATGGTATTTTGGCGGCCAGACAGGGGACCGGACATTGACAGAATAAGGATTGCTATGGTATAATATAGGCAGAAAATAAGTGGCAAATTTATCCCTCAAACCGAACACTCGGTTTGTTTTTTATTCTCTTTAAGTATATCAATATTCAAAGGAATCTTGTTAGGAGAAAATTACGCCGCCGGGTGGCGTAATTTTCGTGAAATGTCGGAAGCCACGATAGACATAAGGAATCTCACTACGCCGCCGGGTGGCGTAATTTTTAGGGGAAAGTTATCCACAGGATAAAAAGCTCAAAATGCAAAACGAAAAGCGTAAAAGAGAAACCCAGACCAAAAATTGGAATTTACCGAATGTTAGGGTCGCACCCGACAGTCGGGTGCGACCCGTCAAGTCCCCGTCAAGTCCTTGTCAAGTCCTGGTTCGTTGATTCCCCTGCGAGACAAATTGTCCCCTGTTAGGCAACGAGGTCGGGTTTCGTAATACTCGCAGTAATCATCGTAGTGATTTACCTCCTTAAAAAAGGGCTTGTTGCTTTTCGGGGATAAATATCATAGAATTGATAAATGATTAATAATTGATAATTAACCATATCGTTTAGATGCCCCAAATAGACGAAATTAAGAAATCAAGAGTTGAAAAATTGAAAGCCATGCAGAGAGCGGGGGTGGATGTTTTTCCTTTAACCACCAAAAGGACGCATTTTATTTGCGACTCGCTGAAGGATTTTGCGAAATTGGAGCGGGCGAAAAAAGAGATAATTTTAACCGGCAGGATAAAATCCTTCAGAGGACATGGAGGAGCGACTTTTTCCGACATAGAAGATGGCACTGATAAAATCCAATTATTTTTCAAAAAGGACAATCTCGGGCCGAAAAGATACGAATTGCTTCAGAAATATTTTGATATTGGCGATTTTATTGAAGCCAGAGGCGTTCTTTTCAAAACCAAACTGAAAGAGAAAACTCTTTTAGTCAATGATTTTAAGATTCTGGCAAAGTCAATCTTGCCCTTGCCGGAGAAATGGCATGGCCTGAAAGATGCGGAAGACAGATTCAGAAAAAGATATCTGGATTTCATATTTAACAAAGATGTCAGGGAGAAATTTATTTTAAGGCATAAGATAATAAACGAATTGAGGAGTTTTCTCATTGAACAGGGATTCCTTGAAGTGGAAACGCCTATTCTGCAAACAATTTACGGCGGAGCCAAAGCCCAGCCGTTCATCACTCATCTTAATGCTTTGGATATGGACTTGTATCTTCGCATTGCGCCGG
>PEYH01000040.1:847-3223 GCA_002774465.1 Parcubacteria group bacterium CG08_land_8_20_14_0_20_43_9 | reverse complement strand
ACTATAAAACAGGCGCTTAAAATCAGCAAAGAGGAGATTATTGATAAATTGGGGGGCCTTCCGCCCATCAAAATCCATTGTTCGGTTTTGGCCATAGACGCGCTCCGCGAAGCAATTTATGATTTTCTGCGGAAAAACAAAAGGACTATACCCGGCGACTTAGAGGAAAGACATCGGATATTAGAGGCAGAGAGAAAGCAAATTGAAGTCAAGTACGGCGATTGGATAAAAAAAGAAGAGGAATTTCATAGTCAGGATGATTAACGGGAAGAAAAAGGTTTTAGCGGGCATTTCCGGCGGAGTAGATTCCGCTGTTTCGTTGTTTCTTCTCAAGGAAAGAGGATTTGAGGTGGAGGCGGCCACCCTGAATCTCAATATATCCAAGCCAGCGCTGAAAATTGCCAAAGATATATGCAAGAAATACAATGTCCGGCATCATATTATCGACGCCTCCGGGGATTTTAACAAGAAAATCATCGGGTATTTTTTAGAAGCGCTTGAGGGGAATAAAACCCCGAGCCCTTGTCTTTTTTGCAATCAGCTCGTGAAAATACCGGCTCTTCTGGATTTCGCCCAAAAAAGAAAAGCTGATTATATAGCCACTGGCCATTATGCCAAGATAAGAAAGAATAGAGGGGAATGTGAGCTTGTTGCTCCCAAGGATAAAGATAAAAACCAGACGTATTTTTTGGCCCTTCTTTCGCAGAAACAACTTTCTAAAATAATTTTTCCTTTAAGCGATTTAACCAAGAAAGAAGTTTATCAAATCGCCCAAGAACAAAACATTAAGCATCTTCCGGGCCAAAGCCAGGATTTGTGTTTTGTTAAAGAAAAATCACTGGCTGATTTTTTGGCAAAAAATATCGGGATTAAGCCGGGCAGGATATTGGATACAAGCGGAAGATTATTGGGCGAACATAAGGGGCTTCATTTTTTTACTTGGGGGCAGAGGAAGGGAATTGATTTGCCGGGTGGACCGTTTTGGGTGGCTGGCTTTGATAAAAAAAAGAATAATTTAATAGTCAGCAATAATGAAAACGAGAAAAGTTTTTTTTCAAAACAATTGGAGTTGTCAGGAGTTAATTTTATTTCAGGGAATTCTCCCGGTAAAAAAGTGAAAGTTTTAGTCAGAACCAGATTCAGGCAGCCATTAGTCAGAGCAACCCTGATGAGCCGGAGTCCGGCTTCAGCGGGTTGGCGGTTAATCTTTGACACTCCTCAAAAATCGGTAGCTCCGGGGCAAGCGGCCGTTTTTTACAATTTGCCCGAAGGGGATATTTGTCTGGGGGGAGGGATAATAGAATTAATTAAGTAAATTTTATGCTTTCAATAAACGATTTGAAGATAGGAACTATTTTCATCTTTGAAAACCAGCCGTATCAGGTTTTGGAGTTTAAGCATGTCCATCTGGGCAGGGGCGGGAGCAGTTTGCAGACCAAAATTAAAAACCTTATCAGCGGGAAGATTCTTGCCAAAGTTTTTAAGCCCCTTGATTCTTTTGAGGAAGCGGAGATTGACTGGCGCGAGCTTAAATACATTTATAATCATCGCGGAGAATTTTGGTTTTGCGAGCCGGAAGACCCGAGCAAAAGAACGATGCTGGAAGAATCAGCGCTGGGCGAGGAAAGAAGATTTCTTAAAAAAGACACGCTTGTCAGGGCGATGATTTTTAACAACGAGATTGTGGGTATAGATTTGCCTGTAAAAATGGATTTGCGGGTTGTTGAAGCGCCGCCGGGGATTAAAGGCAACAGCGCCCAGGGCGGAACGAAAATCATTGTTTTAGAAACAGGCGCGGAAATAAAGGCCCCGCTTTTTATTGAAGAAGGGGATATTGTCAGAATTAACACAAAAACAGGCGAGTATGCGGAAAGAGTGGAGAAAGGAAGATAATCATTAATCACTGGTCATTAATTATTAATCATTTTATAAACAAAATCATGGAAAATTGTCTGTTTTGTAAAATAATAAAAGGAGAAGTTCCCGGTCATAAGATTTATGAGGACGAGAACACCTTTGTTTTTTTGGACATTAATCCTTGGAGCCGGGGACATTGTCTTGTCCTCCCGAAAAAACATATTCGTAACATTCTTGAGGCAGACGCAGAGTCCCTGATGGCCCTTATTTTAACTGCGCAAAAAATATCCGTTTTAATCAAAAACAAGCTTGGGGCCGAAGGCATCAATGTTTTGCAGAATAATAGCCGGCTGGCCGGGCAGATGGTGGACCATATTCATTTCCACATTATTCCAAGATACAAAAACGGCTCGCTTCAGATTTCGCACAAGACCGATTATAAAGGAGATGATTTGGAGGAAACCCAGAAACTATTGACAGAAATTGGATAGTGGGATATAGTATAAGTGTCAGTTAGCA
>PEYH01000040.1:0-803 GCA_002774465.1 Parcubacteria group bacterium CG08_land_8_20_14_0_20_43_9 | reverse complement strand
AAAGCGAAAAATCGTTTTTCTCGGATTGCGCTCGGATCCGCAGTCTTCCGGGCGTGCAGGAGCAGGAGCGGGAGCGCGATTGGACGACACAGTCTATATATCTTCGCGCCCGCCCAGCCTGCTTTATCTCCTTAGTTCGTGATATAAAGGAAGTGAGGAAGCAAAGGAGGAGGTTAAGATGAAACGAACCGCATTGAATTGCGCGTTCAGGTCGCGGGCCTATGAGCGTTACGGTGCTCACGGGAGAGGTCTTGACCAAGTGGTTGGCCGACGGCCAACCTTGGAGGCGGCAGCCCAAAGGGCGCACCAGCGCTCTGGGCGCCACGAGTCAATCAGTGTCGCTGACCGGTTCGGCGATGATGGAGGGAGTTCCCGGCTGCGACGCGTCTACGCGTAGCAGCCGCTGGGGAGACGGACTTGTCCGTCTCCCCTCGATGTTTTTATAGGTTTATTTTTCCAGCTGATTTTTCTAACCAAACCCAAAATCCGCTTGCAAGCGGATTTTGGGTTTGGTCGCAATTGCTGAACGAAGCTCGAACCTTTTTTGAACGGACGCTTGCGCCCTGACGGGCGCAAAATCTGACCGCTCGGGCGGGGCGGGAAGGAAAGGGGGTTGGGGGGAAAGGAATTTCCGCCCCGCCCTCGCTTCCAGCCCGCTTCGCGGGCGAGCCGCCAATTTTTAAGGGAAATGCCCTTGTCTCATCCAACCCGACGCGGGCATTTGATTTTTTTACTCCCTTATTTTTATTTACAGTATTCAAAAAATTTAGTATATTATGAATAGGGATAGGTAACATTATTTT
>PEYH01000031.1 GCA_002774465.1 Parcubacteria group bacterium CG08_land_8_20_14_0_20_43_9 | reverse complement strand
AGCTTCGCGATGTCGAATCAATTCTGGAGTCTCTGAAGGCGCTTAAACTGAAACGTTTCATCAGGACAAAAGAAGAGGTGGACAAGGAGGCGATGTTGAAAGAGCCTGAGACGGCTAAAACCGTCAAGGGTGTTTCAATCAGCCAGCACGAGGAGTTCGTGGCAAAGCCCGCAGAGTTGGAGGTGGAAATAGCAACTCGAGTCGGTAAGCTCAAGAAGAATACGGCTTAAGAAGTTTCTCGATCAACGGACTGAGCAGACCAACCGCTCCCCGACGTGTCGCAAGGCCCGTCGGGTTTTTCTTTTTATGAATTTGAAAGAACAAAGAATTTGCCGCCAAAGCAGTAAATTTTTCAAGAAAATGAGCTTGAAAAATTTTCTAAAATGAGTTGTTATCAACTCATAGAAAAACTTGTTCCGATTTTGTCTCCGCAAAGCGGAGCAACAAAATCGAGAATTCGCGACCCCGACTAAAGTCGAGGGTCGGGAAAATTGTTAAACCTTTCGGCGAAGCCGCTAATTTTTCGGGGGTTTCTCCTCGCCGCCCCGCCGTGGCGGGGCGAAATGCGTCCGAACTATTTTCAGATGGATGGTGGATGGATGGTGTCAAATCTATTTTATTTTCAATCATTAATTTAGAAAAATAGTTAGAAAATAGACTTGACACCATTTGCCCTCAAATGAACCAGTGCGCGGTTGACATCATATTCGGTATAATTTATACTGGAAGTGAGGTTAAAACTAATGTCCAGTATAAAAATGGACAGAAAGATTAAAAAGGGCGAATATTTGGACACATTATTGAGGTCAAATAAAACCGTCTTTTCAACAAAAGATATTGCTTTGTTGTGGGGCGAAGAAAGCGAGGGCGCCGCTCGAGTCAGATTAAGCTACTATGTTAAAGCTGGAAAGTTAATTCGCGTTCATCGTGGTTTGTACGTAAAAGACAAAAATTACGACAAGTTTGAATTAGCGACAAGAATCTATACACCCTCGTATATCAGTTTTGAAACCGTCTTGACTCGCGCCGGGATTAATTTTCAATACTACGGCAATATTTTTGTTGCATCATATGTGAATCGAGAAATAGAAATAGATGGCCAGAAAATCACATTCATAGGAATGAAGAATTATGTTTTAAGCAACACCGTCGGCATTGAGCACAAAGACGGCTATGCCATTGCCGCAAAGGAGCGCGCTTTTTTGGATAGAATTTATGTGAGCAAGGATTATCATTTTGACCACTTGGACCCCTTGGACTGGGATAAGGTTTTTGAGATTTTGCCTGTTTACAATAACAAGAGAATGATAAAGAAAGTTAACAAGTACTTTGAGCATTATAAAACCACAAAATAATGTATTTGTGGTGAGTTTATTAAACTATGACATTAGATTATTCAATCCACAAAAATATACAGCTTCAAATCCTTAAAGAAATCTATTCTGACACAACGCTTGCCCCGCATCTCGGCTTCAAGGGCGGCACGGCCGCTCTTATGTTTTACGACTTAGACCGTAAATCAGTTGACTTGGATTTCGACCTCTTAGATGAAAGCAAAAAGAAAAAAGTATTTGAGAAAATCTTGAAGATTGTTCGAGGTTATGGAGAAATACGAGAATCGCGGATAAAACGTTTTAATTTGATAATTATACTTTCCTACGATCCAAAAGCCCAAAACATAAAAATTGAAGTGAATCGCAGAGAGTTTGGTTCTCGCTATGAACTCGGGACGTTGCTTGGCATTTCTATGCTGGTGATGGTTAAGGAAGATATGTTTGCCAATAAGTTGATGGCAATGTATGAACGGGTTGGCAAGACAAGCCGAGACGTCTTTGACGTGTATTTTTTTACGAAAAACAACTGGCCGATTAATAAAGAGATTGTAGAAAAAAGGGCTGGCATGCCCTTCAAGAAGACATTAGAGAAAAGCATTGGATTATTAGAAAAAATGAATAACCGAAATATCTTAGTTGGCCTCGGCGAGTTTTTGACCGAAAGCCAAAAGGACTGGGCCCGAGCCAAGCTTCGGGAAGAAACAATTTTCTTGCTTAAAGCAAGATTGGAAAGTGAAAAATAAATTTAAGAAAGAGCGAAAAGGGGCGCAGAGGTTTTATCCCGTGCCCTTGCCGCCAACGATTGGGAGGGGTAGATTTAATTTTTGGATTTTGCCTGCAAAAAAAAATAAAAACGCTTTTTGACATACTGGTCTTTTAGCAGAATGAAAAGATGATTATTTATATTTTATTGGGAGTTATCCAGGGGATATTTGAGTGGATTCCGATTTCCAGCGAGGGAGTGGTTGCTTTAGCCAGCCAGTGGCTGGTGAAAAACATCAATCCTATTGATATGGCTTTGTTTTTGCACTTGGGAACTTTTTTAGCAGTTATGGCGTATTTCTGGAAGGACTGGAAAGAGGTTTTGCTTTTTCGGAACAAGGAATTATTAAAATTTTTGACAATCGCGACTCTGGTTTCCCTGGCAATCGGATTTGTTTTATATAATCTTGTCAGCAAAGCGGTTTTGGGTACCGGCCTTTTGTTTATCACCGGTTTTGGCTTACTGTTCACCGCCTATCTCAATATGCGCCGAAAGGAAGCTGGGCTGGAAGGGGATAAACTTGCTTTGCTCGCCGGCGTTCTTCAGGGGCTGGCGGTTATTCCGGGATTTTCCCGGTCTGCTTCCACGATTTTCGCTCTGTCTTTGGGCAAGAAGTCGCCTTTAGATATTTTGAAGTTATCGTATATGATGTCAGCGCCTGTTGTTTTGGCTTCAGCTGGCTATGTTTTTCTTAAAAACCCGGCGATTTTGGCAGGGGGCTGGATTGCTTTGCCAATAAGTTTTTTGGTCGGGCTGGCCAGCTTGAAAATTCTATTGAACATTTCCTCAAAGATAAGTTTTGTCAAATTTGCCGTTGTTTTCGGCACTGTTTGTTTGATTGGGGGCTTGTTAGGAGTTTTTATCTAATAAAATATTTTAAATAAAAAGGCGCCACCCGCCCGAGGCGGGTGGCGATAGGTGCTCTGATTTTGGCTATGAGCACCGATTGTTGTCCGGAGGCGGGCAGTCTCGCAGTTTGTCTGGCAGGGCGTTGAATCCCATAGAGGCCAGCTGGGTCATGTGCTCTGCCATACTGATGTTGATGAAGATAATCCTCTCGCGCGGAACAAGCATCAGTTGTCCAGAGATTGGCAATGGAGCAGAGGGTACGGTAACCCTATAGAAAGACCTTCCTCCTATTTGGATTTTTCCGGTGAGCCAGCCAAAGAACCAGATGTCTCCCCACTTAACCAGGACCACGCCCTTAGCCTCTCTCGCTTTGATTTTCAAGAGTCTATGCATTATGCCCCTGAAAGGGTGGG
>PEYH01000025.1 GCA_002774465.1 Parcubacteria group bacterium CG08_land_8_20_14_0_20_43_9 | reverse complement strand
GATTTCTCGAACGCGCCCTACTTCAACTTCAACGATGGCAAGGTCAAGTTCGACACGAACTGGTTCGACAATGCGAACGACAACTATGGCTCGGCGTCTGGGTTTCTCCCGAAGTCTCTCTGAAAGCTACAAAGGGCATCCATTGCGGATGCCCTTTGTAATTATCTCTGCCGAATAGAGCGCAACCAGCCACCTAGCATTCTTCCAATTTCATCAACTGATTCCTGTAAGAGAATATACTTTTTGTTATCAAGCATCTTTATTTCTTTGGAAAGCCTTATAAACACTCGCAAGAAGTTCAGCCTCAAACTTGTCTTCTCTAAAATAGGAATTTTCTCACTTTTCGGGAGCTGGCTTGCCCATAAGATATTCTCTAATATATCCAAGATAAGATTTTCGCAACGTTGCCAAAGAGTATAGCGGTCTTGTTTGGACACCGTTTCCCTAAAGCCATAAAAGCTTTTATACAAATCATAGGTCTTTTTGAAAATTGGTATGTCAAATTCATTCATAGTTTTATGAAGATTTATAAAAATGTCTTTGAAAACATAATCTCTTTGGAGAATCTCTTTTCATCATGGGACAAGTTCAAAAGTAATAAGCAGAAGAAACGGGATGTTCAGTTGTTTGAATGGAAGCTCGAGGAAAATATTTTTAAGCTCCATAGGGACTTGAAATGCCGCAGATATAAACACGGAGACTATATGTCCTTTTATGTTCACGACCCGAAACAAAGGCATATTCATAAGGCCACTGTCCGGGACCGCGTACTTCATCATGCTGTTTTTGCCATTCTCAATCCTATATTCGAGTCAACGTTTATCTCTAATTCCTTCTCTTGTCGCATTAACAAAGGGACCCACAAGGGGATAGATATTTTGGATAAAACAATAAGACAGATAAGCAGTAATTATTTTAAACCGTGCCTCGCTCTTAAGTGCGACATCAAAAGGTTCTTTGAAACCATTGACCACAGGATTTTGCTAAATATCATTGGCAAAAGAATAAAAGACGGCAACGCCATGTGGCTTTTGAGAGAAATAATCGGAAGTTTTTCTTCTAAATGCTCAACGCCATTTGGGCAAAAAGGTTTGCCTATAGGCAACTTAACTTCTCAATTATTCGCTAATATCTACCTTAATGAATTTGACCAATTTATTAAACACAGATTAAGAGTCAAGAATTATTTGAGATATACTGATGATTTTATAATTTTATCAAGAGATAGGGCTTATTTAAGAAACCTTCTTGAACCAATTAGCTCTTTTCTTTTGGACAATCTTGCTCTTAGGTTGCATCCTCATAAAATTAGTATTCGTAAATACCATCAAGGAGTAGATTTTTTAGGTTATGTTGTTTTGCCACATTATCGCTTACTTCGTCTTAAAACTAGAAAACGAGCTTTTAAAAAATTAGAAGAACGAGTTAAGGAATATAGGGCAGGAATAATTAGTGAGCAGACTCTTGAGCAATCACTTCAATCCTATCTTGGTGTTTTTTCTCACGCAAATACATATAAACTCGAGCAGGAATTAAAAAATCAGTTCTGGTTCTGGTTTAGTGGGTAGTTTCTGTCCAGCGCAAACTCTTGATTTAATTTTGGGTTAGTGATATATTGGGGATACTTTAATTTTAATTTATTGTAATCATTTTTTATGATTGAAAAAGAAACCGCAAAAACCAAGAAACCGGACTATGGCATTAGCCCTGACGAAATGGCTGAAGCCGGCGTTTATTTCGGCCATCGCATTTCCAAATGTCATCCCAAAATGAAGCCGTATATTTTAGGAGTGAAAGGGAGCGACCATATTAACATTATTGACCTTGAGCAGACCAAGATATTTCTTATTAAGGCGCTGGACTATGTCAAAGAGCTGGTTCAGGAAGGCAAAACAATCCTTTTAGTCGGCACAAAAATTCCGACCAAAAAAATCGTTCAGGAAACCGCGGAGGCGTGCGGCCTGCCTTATGTTGTCCAAAGGTGGATAGGCGGGGCGCTTACGAACTTTAAGATAATCCGCAAGAGAATAGAGTATTTCAAAGAGCTCGAGCAGAAAAAAGCGAGCGGAGAATTGGATAAATATACCAAGAAAGAGCAGTTGGAGCTTGATAAGGAATTAAGCCGGCTGGCCACAAAATTCGGGGGGATTAAGGATATGGATAAAATGCCGGATGCCTTACTGGTGCTTGATATGTGCCAGGATACTTTGGCTGTTAAAGAGGCGAAAATGAAGGGATTGAAAATTATTGCCATTGCGGACACTAACGCAGACCCGACGAAAGTGGATTTCCCGATTCCCGCCAATGATGACGCCATAACTTCGGTCAGATATATTTTGGAAAAAGTTAAGTCCGTAATTTTGGAAACCAAAGCCAAGAAATAATTATGATAGAAGTAATTAAGAAAATTCGCCAGGAAACAGGCGTTTCTCTCGCTTTATGCAAAAAAGCCCTTGAAGAGGCGGGGCAGGATGCGGAAAAAGCCAAAGAGCTTTTGAGAAAATGGGGTCAGGAGCTGGCCGGCAAAAGAAGCGGAAGGGGAACCAGTCAGGGAGTTATAGAGGCGTATATTCACAGCAATAAGAAAATCGGCGCACTTGTTGATTTGAGATGCGAAACCGATTTTGTAGCAAAGAACA
The DNA here is from genome assembly GCA_002774465.1 of Parcubacteria group bacterium CG08_land_8_20_14_0_20_43_9. Taxonomy (GTDB): domain Bacteria; phylum Patescibacteriota; class Minisyncoccia; order Minisyncoccales; family PEYH01; genus PEYH01. The sequence goes on along the minus strand of PEYH01000025.1, from coordinate 732 downwards.
AGGATTTTCAGGAATTAGCCCATGAGATTGCTTTGCAGGTGGCGGCGATGAATCCCCTGTATTTGAGGGCGGAGGATATTCCTCCGCAGGTTATAGAGAAGGAAAAAGAGGGGTACCAAGAGCAGATGGCAAAAGAAAAGAAGCCGAAGGAAATAATGGACAAGATTATTGAGGGCAAGCTTGAGAAGTTCAGGAAGGAAGTTTGTTTGTTTTCACAGCCCTATGTCAGGGACCCGGGAATGACAATTCAGGATTTGATTAACAATACTATCGCCAAGATGGGGGAAAACATCAATTTAGAAAAGTTTATCCGTTTCGAGATTTAGAATATAACAGACGCATATGCCCGATTTAATAGCCCTGATAATTTTGGTAATTAGTTTTGGCGGCATGTTTTTTATAATTGTCAGCAAGTGGCCGAAATTGAGAACAGCGGAGATTATTGTAAGAGGAGCAGCCACCCACGAACCATTGAGAGAACGTTTGAGGAAAAAGATGGCCGGGTTGGGGCCGGCTAACGGGTTCAGCCTCGAGAAATTGCTCAAAAAGGCGCTGATTAAAACAAAAATTTTATTTCTCAAAGGGGAAAGAAAGGCAGACCACTATCTGCGGAAGGTCTCCCACTCTCAAAAGTTTAAAGAGGATTACTGGGAAAACATAGATAAAAAATAGTCGCGCCAGTGTAGCTCAGCGGTAGAGCAACTGTTTTGTCCCAGAAGTATGTTGCTTCGC
>PEYH01000013.1 GCA_002774465.1 Parcubacteria group bacterium CG08_land_8_20_14_0_20_43_9 | reverse complement strand
AGAGATGATAGCAGAGATTTGGTGAAGCATTTAAGCATTTAAGCATTTAAGCAATTAAGCATTTAAGCAATTAAGCATTTAAGCAATTAAGCATTAAATAGGTAAACGATTTAATATATGAGCCGGATAGGCAAAAAAACAATTAAACTTCCGGGCGGAGTAGAGGCGGCGGTAGACGAAAACAACATAACTGTCAAGGGCCCGAAAGGAGAGCTTAGAGTTCAGATTCGTCCAGAGATAAAAGCGGAGATACAAGACAATCAGATATTATTCAGGGTGGGAGATGAGCATAAAAATGCCAGCGCTTTTTGGGGGCTGGCAAGGGCTTTGGTAGCTAATGCTGTCAAGGGTGTAAGCGAGGGCTACAAAAAAGAATTGGAGATACAAGGAGTGGGCTACCGGGCGAGAGTCGAGGGTGAAGAGTTAGTTCTGGAGATGGGGTTTTCTCATCCGGTCAAGTTCCCTAAGCCGAGCGGGATTGATTTGAAAGTTGAGAAGAACATTGTCATTGTCTCGGGGGCCGATAAGCAGTTGGTAGGGGAGACGGCGGCGAAAATAAGAGCTGTCAGGCCGCCGGAGCCGTACAAGGGAAAGGGTATTCGTTATGCGGGCGAGACGGTCTTGCGTAAAGCAGGGAAGAGGGCGGAGGGCGCAGGCGCAGTTAAAGCGTAAATTTCGGAATATTTAAAAATATGGAAGAAAAAAGAACAAAGAGAATCCGCAGGCATCGCAGGGTAAGGGGAAGGATAAGCGGCGTCAAATCTTGTCCTCGGCTTTGCGTTTTTCGCTCAGCGAATCACATTTATGCTCAACTTATAGATGATGAAGCCAATAAAACACTGGGTTTAGCCAAGGATATGGAAATCAAAAAAGAGAAGGAAGACAAAGGGAAAATTAATATTGCCTTTAAGACAGGCGAATTGATAGCCAAAAAGGCCCAGGAGAAAAAAATCGTCAAGGTTGTTTTCGACCGGGGAGGATATAAGTATCATGGAAGAGTCAAGGCGCTGGCAGAGGGAGCCAGAAAAGGAGGATTAAAGTTTTAATAATATGTTCAAAAGACCCAATCATCGAAGAGAAGCGGAAAAAGACGAATTTGATACTAAGCTTTTAAGTTTGGACAGAGTAGTCAGGGTAACTGCCGGAGGCAAGCAGATGAGGTTCAGGGCGGTTATCGTGGCCGGAGATAAAAATGGCAGAGTGGGGGTGGGGGTTGCCAAAGGTCTGGATGTAGCCCAGTCAGTGGAAAAAGCCACTAAGGCAGCCAAGAAAAAATTGCTGGTGGTGCCTATTAAGAACGGCACTATTCCCCATGAAGTAAGGGCGAAATTCGGCGCAGCCAGGGTCTTGTTAAGGCCCCAGAGGCCGGGCCGGGGATTGGTGGCAGGAGGAACAGTAAGAGTAATTTGCGATTTAGCAGGCATTAAAAATGTTTCTTCCAAGATTCTGGGCGGAACCCGGAATAAGTTAAACAATGCGCAGGCGACAATGCTGGCGTTAAGCCGGCTAAAATCATAGAGAAAAATGAGATTACATCAAATTAAAGCGAAACATAGCGATAAGAAAAGAAGGCGTATTGGCCGGGGCGGAAAACGCGGGACTTATTCCGGCCGAGGGATGAAGGGGCAAAAATCCAGAGCAAGCCGGCATTATGAGCCGATTATCAGGGGTCTTATCAAAAGATACCCGAAATTAAGGGGATACAGATTCGGGGCAAGCAGCGAGCCGATAGCCATCGTTAATCTTGAGATTCTTCAGAAAAAGTTTGACGATAATGCGATTATTTGTCCTGCGTCCTTGCTTGACAAGGAATTAATTCATAAAATGAAAGGGCAGATGCCTGTGGTTAAGATTTTGGGAGAAGGGGGGGCGACTAAGAAATTCACTATTAAAGGTTGCAAGATTTCTAAACAGGCAGAAGAGAAAGTTAAGAAGGCAGGAGGCCGGGTAATGAAAAATGAAAAAAGAAAAAATAAAAACGACAAATAAGAATCTAAAATTTTTAATTTTACATTGTCATCGTTCGACCCTGCTCAGGATGACCCCGAGCTTGTCGGGCGGGTCATTTTTCATTTTTAGTTTTTAATTTTTAACTTTTAACTTGGCGGAGGAACATGAATTTTAATAAAGTAATACAGGTTTTTAAGATAAAGGATTTGCGCAAGAAAATTTTATTTGTCTTGGCAATGTTTATATTATTCCGCCTGATGTCCAACATCCCGGTGCCGGGCGTTGACGCCCAGAATCTCCAGGGATTTTTTGAGAGATATCAAATGTTTGGATTGTTGAATATTTTTACCGGAGGCATGCTGTCTAAGCTCTCTATCGCCATGCTCGGAATAGGCCCGTATATCACGGCCATAATTATCCTTCAGCTTTTGACAATGATTTTTCCTGCCCTGGAAAAAATTTATAAAGAAGAGGGGGCATCAGGCAGACAGAGATTCAATCAGTATGGCCGGATTTTAACCGTGCCTTTGGCAATAATGCAGGGGTATGCGATGCTTAACCTGCTTCAAAGAACCGGCCCAGGCGGAGGCGAAGCCGCCATTGGAGCGCTTTCACCGATAATGATGATTAGCGCCTTAATAACCGTGACCGCCGGCACTATGTTTTTGGTTTGGCTGGGAGAGATGATTACCGAAAGAGGAATCGGCAACGGCGTTTCTTTGCTGATTTTCGCCGGCATTGTGGCCGGAATACCTCAAAACATTTATCAATTCGCATTTAATTGGGACCCGGCCCAGCTGCCAAGTTATCTCCTGTTTTTCGGGGCGGCGTTCCTGATTATCATCGGCGTTGTTTTAGTTACCGAGGCAAGGAGGAATATCCCGGTTTTCTATGCCAAGAGAGTCAGAGGGAATAAGATTTACGGCGGAGCGTCAACTTATCTTCCGTTAAACGTTAATCCGGCCGGCGTTATTCCGATTATTTTCGCCCTGTCAATTTTGCTTTTCCCGCAGATGATAGGCAGCTTCCTTTCTAACGCAGGGGGAGTGGTGGGTTCTGTGGCCAAAGCAGTGGCTAATTTCCAGAACCATCAAATCGCTTGGGGCGCTACCTATTTTATATTGGTTTTTGCCTTTACCTATTTTTATACAATGGTCACTTTTGACCCGAAAGCCATTTCCAATAACCTGAAAAAAATGGGGGGATTTGTGCCCGGCATCAGGCCCGGCCAGTCCACCGCTTCATTCTTGAACTACATTCTAAACAGGGTGTTGTTCATCGGCGCCGTATTCTTGAGCGTCATAGCCATTATGCCTTATCTTATCAAGGGCGCTACTGGCGTGGCTACTTTCAGCTTTTTGGTGGGCGGAACTTCTCTCTTAATCGTGGTGGCCGTAGTGCTTGACACTGTCAAGCAGATAAACGCCCAGTTGCAGATGAGAGAGTATGAGACCCTCTGAAAAAAATCCCAAATCCAAATGTCCAATG
>PEYH01000038.1 GCA_002774465.1 Parcubacteria group bacterium CG08_land_8_20_14_0_20_43_9 | reverse complement strand
TTAAATGCTTAATTGCTTAATTGCTTAAATGCTTAATTGCTTAAATGCTTCACCAAATCTCTGCTATCATCTCTCCCCCTAAGTTCTGTTTCCTCGCTTCCCTGCCGACCATTAATCCTTTAGGAGTTGATAAAATGACAAAGCCGCCTCCGCCTCTTGATAATCGAATCTTTTTAGCCGGGGCATAAACTCTCTTGCCGGGTTTCGAAATTCTTGCCAAATGGCTGATGACCGGCTGTTTATCTTTATATTTCAAAGCAATCCTTATTATTCTTCTGTTTTTATTATTCTTCTTCTCTGCTTTCTTGATTACTCCTTGCCGTAGCAGTATTTCCGCTATCCTGTATTTTAAATTTGAATACGGCACATCTACAAATGGCTGGAGAACGGCTTGGGCATTCCTTATTCTGTTTAACATATCCGCGATTGGGTCTGTCATAACGCTTCGCTAAATTAAAAATTAAAAATGAAAAATGAAAAATCTACCATGACGATTTTCGAACGCCCGGAATCAGCCCTTGGTTAGCCATTTCCCGGAAACAAATCCTGCAAAGACCGAACTTCCTCATAAAGCCCCTTTTCCTGCCGCATCTGAAACAACGCCTGACAATTCTGGTGCTGAATTTGGGCTTTTTCTTTGATTTTATAATCTGCGATTTCTTAGGCATTATTTTTTATTGGAAACCCTAAGGACTTGAACAATTCCAGCCCCTCTTCTCTGTTCCCGGCGCTGGAGACCACCGTAATCTCAAGCCCGAACAATTTTTTGGCTCTCTCGGCGCTTATCTCCGGAAAAACAATCTGTTCCTTTATTCCTATCGTTAAATTGCCCTCTCTGTCAACTGATTCCGGTTTCAGCCCGGCAAAATCCCGGGTACGAGGCAAGACAATATGAATCAACCGTTCTAATATATCATACATCTTTCGTTTTCTCAAAGTCACCATTGCGCCCACTGGCGCTCCTTCTCTTATCTTAAAAGCGGAAATTGATTTTCTTGCCTCTGTCAAAACCGGCTTTTGCCCGGTAATTATGGCCAAGTCCTCCAATATATTCTTATAGTCATTGGCTGCTTCCTGTTTGGTCTTGCCGCTTACCAGCCGGCCGAAACTCGTATTGACGACGACCTTTTTAAGGCGCGGCGCGGCAGCAATGCTTTTATAGCCGAACTTTTCTTTCAGCTTCGGAGCAACTTCTTTGTGATATTTTTCTTTTAAGCCCAACATTTCTTTTGATGATTAAATTACTGCCTGACATTTTCCGCATATCCTTTTTCTTTTCCCGCCCCCTGCCCGGGCATGGCTTACCTTAGATGGCTTGCCGCACTTGGGGCAGATTAGTTTGACATTGGAAATGAAAATAAAACCCGACTTTTCAATTATCTGGCCCTTTTCTCCTTCCTTCTTCGGACGATGATGTTTTTTCTGGATATTAACGCCTTCAACCTGAATTCTGGCCGCCGAAGGCGAAACCCTTATAACCTTCCCGGTCCTTCCCTTGTCATCGCCGGTTGTCACTAAAACTATGTCTCCTTTTTTTATTTTTGACATATCTTTATATAATTTCATTTGCCAAGGCCGCTATCCTCTCAAAACCCTTTTCCTTTATCTCCCTCGGCATGGGTCCGAATAACCTTCCTCCTTTCGGCTCCTTGGTCTTCCCCTCAAGGATAACCACGGCATTCTCATCAAAACTGATATATGAACCGTCCAAGCGCCTGAAGGGTTTTTTCTGCCTGACTATAACCGCCCTTGTTTTATCATGTTTCTTGACAATTTTTCTGGGTTCCGCTTTTTTGACAGCCACCACGATGATATCCCCAATCTGGGCGTACCTTCTCCTGCTCCCGCCCAAAACCTTAAAACACTGGACCACTTTTGCTCCGCTGTTGTCTGCGACATTTAGCATTGTTTCAACCTGAATCATAGAAATTAAAAATGAAAAATTAAAAATGTAAAACAACAATGTAAAATTAAAAATTTTGGATTCTTATCTGTTATTTTTATTTTTTCATTTTTCATTTTTCATTTTCACTACTTGCCATCTCTTGCCTTTGCTCAACGGTCTTGTCTCCTCTATGACAACTGCCTCTCCTCTTTTACAAGCATTATTCTCGTCGTGCGCCTTGTACTTCTTGTGGGTTTTATACTGCTTCCTGTACTGCGGATGGGTCTTTAATGTTTCAACCCTGACTACAATGGTCTTGTCCATCTTATCTGAAACCACTATGCCTTTTAAGCGTTTTTTACTCATAATTGAATTACTTTAATTTAAATATATGACAAATTCAATTTCAAGGTTCTGCCGAGCGTTAGCCAGGCGGGTTCTTATATTTTTTCTGGTTTAAAATAGTTAAAATCTTGGCGATGTCTTTTCTTTTATTCCTGATTTCCTTAATATTCTTAACTTTCCCGGCGGCTAAATCAAATCTTAAGACGCGCAATTTTTCCCGGTCGCTGAAAAGCCATTTCTTCAATTCCCCCTCGCTTTTAATTTTTAATTCTTTAGCTTTCATGTTTAACGAATTTTGTCTTAATTCCGAATTTATGACCCGCCCTTTCAAACGCCTCTCTCGCCATATCTTCCCCAATGCCCGAGATTTCAAAAATGACTCTGCCCGGCTTAACCGGGAAAACATAATGGTCCACCGAACCCTTCCCCCCGCCCATCGGCACCTCGGCCCCCTTGGTAGTAACCGGCTTATCCGGGAAAATTCTCACCCAAAGCCGTCCGCCTTTTTTGAGATACCTGATAATAGCTCTTCTCGCCGCTTCAATCTGTCTTGCGGTTATCCATTTCGCTTCCATCGCTTTTAGCCCAAACTCGCCAAAAGCCAACTCTGTGCCGCGAGTGTCAATTTTCCTGCCCCTGCTTCTTCCTTTATGCCATTTTCTGTGTTTTACTTTTTTAGGATACAACATATGCGCTTCGCTCAAATTAAAAATGTAAAACTAAAAATGAAAAATAACTTTTATGCAAAAGTTTCGCCTTTATAAATCCAGACCTTCACTCCTATTTTCCCATAAGTGCAATTGGCTTCTTCAAAACCATAATCAATATCAGCCCTAATTGTCTGCCTGGGCAACTGCCCCTTTTGCCGCCATTCTGTCCTTGAAATGGACGCACCGTTAAGCCGCCCGGAAATCTGAATCCTGATTCCTTTCGCTTCCTTATAGCCCATAACCATAGAAATGGCTTGTTTCATTATTTTCCTGAAAGGCATCCTTTTTTCTATTCTTTGGGCTATCCATTGAGCCACTAACGTAGCGCTTATCCAGGGATTTCTGATGGACTTAATCTCAATTTTGAGGGCCTGCTTCTCGTCCAGCTGTCTTTTAAGGATTTTCTTCTGAAATAAATCCTTTAATTCATCTATCTGCTGCCCGCCCCGGCCAATGATTAATCCGGGCCGTGAAGAATGAATCAAGATGCTTACCCTGTTCGGGGAGCGCTCAATTTCAACCTTTTCTATCCCTGCTTCCTGAAATTTATCTGTCAAAAAAGTTCTAATCTTAAAATCCTCCTCTAAATATCTTGAGGGCTGTTTTTCATCAAACCATCGCGAACCCCAATCAGAGGTTTCTTTCAATCGGAATGCTTTTGGATGAACCTTATGCGACATCTTCGTTTGCCCGCCGCAGGCGGGCTTTACTAAATTAAAAATTAAAAGTTAAAAATTAAAAGTTCCAGTATTAAGTCCAAAATATCATGTTTTTTTACTTTTAACTGCAACTTTTAACTTTGGACTTTTGACTTTGGATTTTTGACTCTCTTGTTCTTTCAGGACAAGAGTGATATGACTTGTCTTCTTTTGAATTCCGTACGCCCTGCCCATAGCTCTCGGCCTCCATCTTTTTAGCTTCGTCCCCTCATCCACTGTAATTTTGACTATTTTAAGTTTGTTCTCGTCTGCCTGAAAATTATTTTTAGCATTAGCAATGGCTGATTGCAATAGTTTAGCGATGGGACCAGCCGCCTTTTTCTTGGTATGAATCAAAATCGCCAATGACTGCCGGGCGTCTTTCCCTCTGACTAAATTTGCCACCAGCCGAACCTTCCGCGGGGCGATTCGCAAATGATTCAATTTTGCAATAATTTCTTTTTCCATAATTCCTCAATCTTATTTCTGCTTCTTCGCCTCCGGCGCCGGCTCCGATGGCTGAGTTTGCGACTCCAGCTCTCTCTGCATCCTTCCTCCGTGCCGGCTGAACTTGGTGGTCGGAGAAAACTCCCCTAATTTATGCCCAACCATATCTTCCCTGACCTGAACAGTGATAAAATCCTTGCCGTTATGGACGGCAAAAGTATAGCCCACCATTTCAGGGACAACAACGCAGGACCTTGCCCAAGTCCTTATCGCTGTCTGGTCTCCAGCTCTCAATTTCTTGACCTTTTCCATTAATTTCTCGTCTATATACGGACCTTTTTTCAGTGACCTTGACATATCTTAGCTATTACTTGCGTCTTTTAATGATAAACACATTGGTATGTTTCCTTTTTCTGGTCTTTTTGCCTAATGCCGGCTTGCCCCAAGGGGTCTTGGGATGCTTTAATCCGATTCCTGTCCGGCCCTCTCCGCCTCCGTGAGGGTGGTCGCGGGGATTCATGGCCGAACCTCTTACTGTCGGCCTTATCCCCATATATCTTGACCTCCCGGCATTTCCTATTTTAACGTATCGGTGCTCCGACCGGGACAAAGCGCCGATGGAAGCGAAACATTCCCCGTGCAGTTTCCTAAGCTCGCCTGACGGCATTTTGATATGGACATATTTTCCGTCGTTGCCCAATACTTTTGCCGAAGACCCGGCTGACCTGATTAATTTCCCGCCCCCGCCGGGCAAAATCTCCGCATTGTAAATATCTGTTCCAATCGGTATGTTTTTCAGCTTCATCCTGTTGCCCGGCTGGAGTTCTGTTTTCTCGCTCGTCAAGATAACATCTCCCTGTTTTAAGCCCTGCGGAGCTAAAATATACTTCTTCTCTCCGTCGCTGTATTTAATAAGAGCGATAAAGGCAGTTCTGTTCGGGTCATATTCCAAGGTAAGAACTTTTGCCGGAACATCCAATTTTTTTTGGGCGAAATCAACAATGCGGTACAACCGTTTTACTCCCCCGCCTTTATGCCGAACCGTAATCCTGCCCTGCCTGTTTCGGCCAGCTCTTGTTCTCAATTTTGCAACCAAACGTTTCTCCGGCCTCTTCTTGTCCAGAGTTGAAAAATCCTCTACCATGGCCTGCCTTCTTCCCGGAGTTGTTGGTTTGTATTTTTTCATAATAGAATTTTTACTCTTTGATACGAAGACTGCTTTTGAAATGCCTTGAGGCCGAGCGGACCAATCAGACAAACGCTAATTTGCCAATCGCATCTTTTTACTTCGGCAGAACTTCTATCTCCTGCCCTTGCTTAATTTTTACAATAGCTTTTTTATACCCGCTTTTGAAGCCCTGAACTCTCCCTATTCTTCTCTTTTTTCCCGGAATGCTTATCATTCTGACGCCCTCAACATCCACGTCGTAAATGTCTCTTATCGCCTGCCTTACTTCTATCTTATTCGCCTTCTTGGAAACAACGAAGACATATTCATTTTTTTCAGCCAAATAAGTGGCTTTTTCGGTAACATGCGGCTTTATCAGGGCCTTCCAGGCCAAGCTCGTCGGCTTTACTTCTTTTCTCGGCTTAACTATTTTTTTCTCCGCTGTTTTCGCCTCTGGGGCAACGGCTTTTTCCTCTTTGACCGCTTCTTTTTTTGGTTTCTTCCCCGCTTTCGGCGCAACCTTAATCTTGGGGCCCTTGATTTCCTTTTTCTTTGCCGGTTCCGGCTTTTTCTCTTCTTTTTTTGCCTCTGGCTTTACTTTCTTTTTAAAAATATCAAAAATAGACATATTTAAACAAACAATTCTTTTATGGTCTTAATGGAATCCTGCGAAAAAATCAAACGTTTGGCAGAAATCGCATCCAAGATATTCAAGTTGCGCGCCTCAATAACTTTTACTCCGGGGATGTTTCTCGCTGCCCTGACCAGGTTATCATCTTTTTCGCCCAAAACAACAAGAACGCTTTCCAACGCTCTCTTTTTCCCTTTTTTCCGCTCAAGGCAAACTTTGTTTATAAAATCTGTGATTGTCTTGTAAATAGTTTTTGTCTTTGGCTGCTCAATAGTCAAGCTGTCAACAACCAAAATTTCCCGGTTCTTGGCTCTGTCGGAAAGAACAGAAAACAAGGCAGCTCTCTTTATTTTTTCAGGGACAATTCTTTTGAAATTCCTGTCCTTGGTGGGGCCGAAAGTAACGCCTCCGCCAATCCAGATAGGAGACCTGTTTGAGCCGTGCCGGGCTCTGCCGGTGCCTTTCTGCCTCCACGGTTTTTTGCCCCCCCCGCTTACCTCTCCTCTGTTTTTAGCGTGAGCAATGACCTGCCTTTGATTCGCCTGAAAACCGACAACCGCCTGATGAATCAAATCAGGATTTGTTTTTTTGCCAAAAACTTCCTTAGGAAGCCAAATCTCTCCGGTTTTCTCGCCTGTTTGATTGTATGTATCAACCTTCATATATCTCTACTAATGTTCCTTTTCTGCCTGGAATCGCTCCTCTTATGGCAATCTGATTTTTTTCTTTGTCAATTTTCGCAATTTCCAAATTCTTAACCGTAATTCTCTTCCCGCCGGTCCGGCCGGGCATCCTCTTGCCTTTCAGCACTCTTTGGGGAAAAGACATCCCTACGGAGCCAATGGTCCTCGCCTCATGCTTAACGCCGTGAGTTCTTTTTCTTCCGGAAAATCCCCATCTTTTCACCGCTCCCTGAAACCCCTTGCCTTTGGCAACAGCTGAAACCTTGACTTTCTCGCCTTCCTGGAAAATGCTTACATCTATAATGTCATCCTTCTTTATGCCTTCCTTATTTTCTCCGTCTCCGACCCTGAACTCTTTTAGATAAACGAACGGCTTATTTTTCCTGCTCTTGGTTATTTTCCTCTCCGCCATTTTTTGAAAACCAATCTGGACTGCGCGGTGGCCGTCTTTCTCTTTGTTCATCAACTGCGCGACAGAACAAGGCCCTGCCTCCAAAAGGGTTATCGGAACAATCTTGTCATCTTTCCAAATCTGCGTCATCCTTATTTTCTTTGCCAGAATAAACTTTTCCATACTTGTTTCCAACAAAATACCGGGCACTAACCCGGTACTTCGTATTTGGTTTTTGGATTAGTGAAAACTCTTTATGCTATGGATTTTTTGCCCTATTCTCCATTTTAATGAATTGTTTGTAAAAGATAAAACATCTCTCTGCCAAATATTTCTGCGACATTAAATCTTAATCTGGATATCCACCCCTGTCGGCAAATTCAAATTAGTCAATGATTCTACCACCCTTTGGTCTGAATTCAAAATATCTATCAGGCGCTTGTGAACCCTCACCTCAAACTGTTCGCGCGCATCCTTATGGATAAAGCTCGAACGATTGACCGTGTACTTGTGGATTTCGGTCGGCAAAGGAACCGGACCGCAAATCTTAGCCCCGTATCTCAAAACCGTTTCAACAATCTGGCGGGCGCTCTTGTCCAGCACTTTGTTGTCATAGGCCTTCAATTTAATTCTGATTTTTTGAGGCGCTTCTTGTATCTTGGCTTTCTTGGTGGTAGACATCTTTGAAAGAGCTATTGCTTCTTTTATTTAATTATTTTCGTCACCACTCCGGAAGCAACGGTCCTCCCGCCTTCCCTGATGGCAAATCTTTGTTTTTCTTCCAAAGCAATCGGGGATATCAAATTAACCGTCAACTTGACCGTATCTCCGGGCATAACCATTTCCGTGCCTTCCGGTAATACCACATCCCCGGTAACATCAGTGGTGCGGATGTAGAACTGGGGCTTATACCCTTTGAAGAACGGGGTATGGCGGCCTCCTTCCTCTTTTGTCAAAGCGTAGACCTCTGATTCAAAGACAGTGTGAGGAGTAATGGTTCCCGGCTTTGCCAGCACCTGACCCCTCTTAACATCTTCCTTCTTAAGCCCCCTCAATAAGATACCGACATTGTCTCCGGCTCTGCCTTCGTCCAATATCTTGTTAAACATTTCTATGCTTACTGCTGTGGTTTTGGTAGTCGGGTTAATTCCTACAAGTTCTGCTTCTTCTCCTGACTTAATAATGCCTCTTTCAATCCTACCGGTGGCAACTGTTCCCCTCCCTTCTATGGAGAACACGTCTTCAATGGCCATAAGAAACGGCTGGTCTGTCGGTCTCTGGGGTTCTGGCAAATACTCGTCCAATGTTTTGGCAAGCTCTAGTATCGGCTTAACTGCCTCGTCATCTGCCGAAGTTGCCTCCAGCGCCTTCAGGGCAGAGCCCCTGATAATCGGGATTTCGTCCCCCGGATATTCATATTTCTTCAAAAGTTCTTTTACCTCTGATTCCACCAAGCCAATCATTTCCGGGTCGTCAACCGCATCGCATTTATTAAGAAACACTATGATGGCTGGAACGCCTACCTGGCGAGCAAGCAGAATATGCTCTCTGGTCTGGGGCATAGGCCCGTCAACCGCTGAAACCACCAAAATCGCTCCGTCCATCTGGGCGGCGCCGGTAATCATATTCTTGATATAGTCGCTGTGTCCCGGGCAGTCAATATGGGCATAGTGCCTTTTCTCTGTTTCATACTCAACATGGGCGATATTAATCGTTACCCCCCTTGCTTTTTCTTCCGGGGCAGAGTCAATTTGGTCTACGCCCTTTTCGGAAGCCCGGAATCCCTTCATATGAAGGATTTTTAAAATCGCGGCAGTCAAAGTCGTCTTGCCGTGGTCCACATGACCAATGGTCCCCACATTAATATGGGGTTTTGTTCGCTCAAATTTCTCTTTTTCAGCCATATTTTTTACTGACTAAATGTTAATTATAATTTTTAGCAACGATATTAAACATATTACTCAAATACGAAAAAAAATCAACCCCTCGAGCATAAATTGCACAAGTAAATCTTATAATAGCATCAAAAAGGCAAATCTTCAACTGTCAATTCTTCGGCAGGCAGTTCTTCCTTAGCCAGCAGCTCTGTGCTTTGGCTGATTTCCCTGTTCTGGCCGAATCCCCCGCCCGACTCCTGTCTTCTTTTCTCAAGCGCCATCTTCTGCTGATGCTCTCCCTCTATCCTGCTGATAATCAAAACCGGCTCGCCATTTTCAACAATGATAACTTTGCCCCCTTCTTTATCTATTAATTTTTTAATCTGATTGAGGTCCATAGTGTTTTGATATTTAATGTTTAATCTCGAACCCGTATATTCTGTTTGGGGGTCGGCCTCCGAGCATCTCCAAACAAATCCCAATGTCAAAATCCCAATGTCAAAGGAAACTTAAAAATTAAAAGCCAAAAGCCAAAACCACAAATTAAAATCCAGAAGTTTTGACTTTTTGGTTGTGATTTTTGGTTTTTTGTTTTGAATTTTGGATTTTGAGCTTGATTTGACATTTGAACTTTGGATTTTGGATTTTAATTTTTGGGATTTGGGATTTGGGATTTGGGATTTGGATATTGGAAATTATTTATGCCTATGTCCTCGCTTCAATTATCCCTTGGGTAATATTATGCGGCACCTGTTCATAATGGCTGAATTCCATTGTAGATGCTCCCCTGCCGTGAGTAATGGACCTTAAAGATGTGGCATAACCGAACATTTCCGCCAAAGGAACAAACGCTTCAATCACTTTCAGCAAGGCCCTGTCAAAGCTTTCCTTTATCCTCCCTCTTCTGGCATTCAAATCGCCGATAATGTCTCCGAAGAATTCTTCCGGGATGCTTACTTCAAGGCGCATAATCGGCTCAAGCAACCTCGGCTTTGCTGATTTGGCTGCTGCCTGAAAAGCCATTGAACCGGCTATTTTGAAGGCCGCTTCTGAAGAGTCCACTTCGTGGAAAGAGCCGTCATACAAAGCCGCCTCTATGTCCACCATCGGATAACCGGCTATCACCCCTCTGTCCATCGCCTCTTCAATTCCTTTCCGGACCGCTGGGATATATTCTTTGGGAATAATGCCTCCCTTGATTTCATCAACAAATAAAAATCCTTCGCCCGCTTTTCTCGGGCTGACCCTGACCCAAGTATGCCCGTACTGGCCGCGGCCTCCGCTCTGCCTGATATACTTGCCTTCCGCTTCTGCTGTTTCCAAAATCGTTTCTTTGTAAGCCACCTGGGGCCTGCCCACATTGGCCTCCATCTTGAATTCCTTTTTCATTCTATCCACCAAAATTTCCAGATGCAGCTCTCCCATTCCGGAAATAATGGTTTCTGCCGTTTCTTCATCTGTCTTGATTTTGAATGTCGGGTCTTCTTCCGCCAGCTTCTTCAGGGCCAAGCCCAGTTTTTCCTGGTCTGCTTTTGTCTTCGGCTCAATCCTGATGGAAATAACCGGCTCGGGAAAAATAATCTTCTCCAAAATTATCGGGTTGTCAGGGTCGCAAATCGTATGGCCTGTCTCCACCTCTTTCAGCCCGATAGCCGCCGCTATGTCGCCCGCATACAGCTCCTCCACTTCCTCCCGGTGATTGGCATGCATCCTGACTATTCTGCCTATTCTGATTTTCTTCCCGTTAGCAGAGTTAAATAAGGTAGTGCCCGGCGCCAGTTTGCCGGAATAAATGCGGAAATATGTCAAAGCGCCCACAAAAGGGTCGGTGGCAACCTTGAAGGCAAGGGCGGAAAACGACTCATCATCATCCGGCTTCCTGTCTATTATTTCTTCGGTCTTCGGGTCTCTCCCCCGGATCGGAGGAGCGTCTATCGGGCTCGGGAAATAATAAACAACTGCATCCAAGGCCAATTGCACTCCCTTGTTTTTCAGGGCCGACCCGCAGAAAACAGGAATAACCTGATAATCAATCACGCCCTTTCTTATGGCTCTCCTTATCTGCTCAATCTCTATTGCTTTGCCTTCCAAATAATGCTCCAGCAACTCATGGTCTTCGGCCGCCACTTTTTCAAGCATTTTTTTTCTCCATTCTTCTGCCGCCTCTTTCATGTTGTCCGGGATTTCCTCCACCCTCACCTTTTCCCCGTGTTCTCCTTCGAATTTAACGGCCTTCATTGTAATCAAGTCAATGACCCCGGAAAAATTGCCCTCCTGACCAATAGGCATTTGGACGGCGACAGCATTGGGAGTCAGCCGTTCCCAAATTGTTTTTAAGCTGTGCTCAAAGGAGGCTCCCATCCTGTCTAATTTATTGATAAAACAAACCCTCGGAACCTTGAATTTGTCTGCCTGGTGCCAAACCGTCTCGGATTGCGCCTCCACTCCGGCCACTCCGTCAAAAACAACAATCGCGCCGTCAAGCACTCTCAAAGACCTCTGCACTTCGGCCGTAAAATCAATGTGCCCCGGAGTGTCTATAAGATTTATTTTGCATTCCCTCTCCTTGCTTTCCCCGTCCGCTGTCGGGCGCCAAAAACAAGTGGTGGCGGCGGCAGTAATGGTGATTCCTCTCTCTCTCTCCTGCTCCATCCAATCCATAATTGCCTCGCCCTCGTGGACCTCGCCTATTTTATGAGAAATGCCCGTGTAAAACAAAACGCGCTCGGTAAAGGTGGTTTTCCCGGCATCAATGTGGGCAATGATTCCTATGTTTCGGTATTTTTCTACTGGAAACTGACGCATGTGCTTAATAATGAAAAATGTAAAATGAAAAAATAAAAATGATAATTAAAAATCTAAAATTTTTATTTTTACTTTGTCATTTTTTACTTTTACTTTTTAATTTTTAATTTGACTAACCCGCCCAAAGCGGGGAAAGAGATTACCATACGAAATGGGCAAAGGCCTTGTTGGCTTCTGCCATTTTGTGAACATTTTCTTTTTTCCTGACCGCGTTGCCTGTGTTGTTCGCCGCTTCCATTAATTCTTTGGCTAATTTTTCCATCATTGACCCTTTTCCGCTCTTGGCCGCTTGGATTATCCATTTGACGGACAAAGCCACTCTCCTTTCTTTTGAAACTTCAACCGGCACCTGATAATTCGCTCCGCCTATCCTTTTTGATTTCACCTCCAAAACCGGCGAAGCGTTTTGAATGGCTTTTTCCAAAAATTGCCTCGGCTCCTGTTTGGTCTCTTTTTTGATAGCTTCCAAGGCGCCATAAACTATTTTGCGCGCTACTGACTTCTTCCCTTTTTGCATAACATAATTAATAAGCTTGGCGACTGTTATGTCGTTGTAAATCGGGTCTGGTTTTACTTCAATGAATTTTTTCTTGCTCATATCTTTATTATGCTTGCTTCTTGGTCCCGTATTTGCTCCTGCCCTGCCTCCGCTTCTCCACTCCGCCGGTATCCAAAATGCCCCTTACTATATGGTATCTGACGCCCGACAAATCCTTGACTCTCCCGCCCCTTACTAAAACCACCGAGTGCTCCTGAAGATTATGTCCTTCTCCGGGGATATAGGCGGAAACCTCCAGCCCATTGCTTAAGCGCACTCTGGCCACTTTCCTCAAGGCGGAATTGGGCTTTTTCGGAGTAACGGTGAAAACCTTGATGCATACTCCCCTCTTGAAAGGAGAATTGTGCTTTCTGGGTCTGTTTTTAATAGTATTGAAAACCGAAGCTAAGGCAGGTGTTTTGTCTTTCGCGGGCTGCCTTTTTCTTCCTTTTTTAATTAATTGATGAATTGTCGGCATGTTCGCTCCGCTCAAATTAAAAGTTAAAAATGAAAAATTAAAAATAAATACGATTTATTTACGATTCAAGTTAGCAGAAGAAAAGGTTTTTGTCAAACAGAACTATATCGGGATTCCGACTATCAATTCCATCAACCACAAAACCGCGTAAGCGATGTATTGGAAAAAGAAAAAAATCACAATCATCAACAGGAAAAAACCATACTGAACCAGAAACATTTTAAGATTATTCGCTTTCTCGCGCAAGAAGGTGAAAAGAATGTGAGAGCCGTCCAGCGGCGGTATGGGGAGCAGGTTAAAAACCGCTAAAATTAAATTTATTTGGACAATATACAAAAAAATCAAACCTAATCCTTGGACTGAATAAATGATTGGCAGAAACCTCAACGCTAATCCAAAAACCAATGCCAAAGAAAGATTGGCGGCAGGACCGGCAGCGGCCACTTTGGCGCTTCCGTATTTTTGGTCTTTAAAATTATACGGATTAACCGGAACCGGTTTTGCCCAGCCAAAAATAAACCCACCCCCGCCGGCAAA
>PEYH01000032.1:13231-13532 GCA_002774465.1 Parcubacteria group bacterium CG08_land_8_20_14_0_20_43_9 | reverse complement strand
CCAGAAAAGGCGCTTTTGGCGTGCCCTTGCACCTGCGGAATGCGGTTACTAATTTGATGAAGAAAATCGGCTATGGCAAGGGTTATCAATATGCTCACAATAGGCCGGACAAGAAGCTGGCCCAGACCCATTTCCCCAAGGAAATAGGGGAGAAGAAGTACTACCACCCGGAGAAATAAATTAGCTGTAGTTTTACGAGACCCGGTCTCGTAATTTTTGTCGGACTCACCGACTGGCGCTGTTTTATTTTTTACCTTAAAGTGATAGAATGAATGAACATCAAAGGTCCGGGAGATAAAAT
>PEYH01000032.1:0-13223 GCA_002774465.1 Parcubacteria group bacterium CG08_land_8_20_14_0_20_43_9 | reverse complement strand
AATAAAATATTAAAAAAAATGATAGAGAAATTATTGGAGAATCGTTTGTTTATGCTCTTCATGGTTTTTATACTGTTGGGAGCGGTAATCTACATCGCCATTGATTTTATTTGTTGGCCGGAGAAAACAGGCGCCCCAACAGGGAGCGGCGGCGAGGATTATATTTATACAGAAGCAGACAGCGGAGTTATTCAGGTTCCCGCAGGGCAGGAGTTTGTGGTGGACTTGGAAGGGAATATAACAACAGGATTTCAGTGGGGGTTGCAGCTGGATTCTAATTTTATTGAATTTAAGGGCAAGGAGTATATTGCCGATGAAACAGAGGGCGAGATAGTTGGAGCCGGAGGCCATGAAAAATTTACTTTCTGGGCATTGACTCCGGGCCAGACAGAGATAATTTTTAATTATGCCCGGCCGTGGGAGAGCGTCCAGCCGGAAAAAACTATCGTGTTCAACCTTACGATAACAGAGTAATATGGATAGCGATAAGTTTCTTGATTTAGATTATCAGCGGACCAAAATTACCCGGTATTTAGACAGTTTAGAGGTAGAGAACAGAAGAAGGGCGTTCCGGGCAATGGATTTAGCCGAAGAACAGCACGCCGGACAATTCCGCTCAAGCGGAGTTCCTTATATCATCCACCCCATCCGCGTTGCCCTCGTTTTAGTTGAAGAAGCGGGGATAGACGATAATGATTTGCTGTGCGCCGCTTTTCTGCATGACGTTATAGAAGACGGGAGGATTGGCGTTGTGCAGTTGAGCAATTTATTCGGGCCAGAAGTGGCGCGCCTTGCGGAGGCGTTGACCAGACATCGACCAATTGGCGAATCGGAAGAGGAGAAGATGGAGAATAAAAAGAAAAAGGCGCAGGAGATAGGAGGGGCGGACGAAAGGGTGCGGATAATAAAACTCTGCGATGTTTTAGACAATGCTCGGTCAAATGATTTTGTTCCCGCAACATCTCCGGATTTTTACAAGATTCCCCGCTGGAAAGAAGAAACTAAATTCTATCTTCCAATTGCCCAAAAAACGAACCAAAGAATTTATGAACTATTAAGCTGGTTCAAGGAGTAGATTATGATAGAGGAATATCGTTTTGGGAAAATAGTGATTGACGGGCAAGAATATGATTATGATGTGGAGGTTGATTGGGAGGGAGAAGTTTTGAGATGGGTAAGAGAAAGCAGTCATATCATTGACGCCAAAGACATAGAAAGGGCGCTGGAAAAAGAGCCGGAAATAATTGTTATCGGAACAGGGGAGTCGGGAGTGGCGCAGGTGACAGATGGGGCCAAGCAGGCAGCCAAAGAAGCGGGAGTGAAGATTTTAATAGACATAACAGAGGAAGCGGTCAAGACATTTAATGTAATTTGCGAAGAGTCGCTGGAAGAAGAAGGAGAGCAGGCGGAAGTTATCGGACTTTTCCATCTGACTTGTTAAACAAGTAATTTAAATTTAGAGTTGTATTTATAGTAAGAATTTACTATAATTATAGTAATAATCTACTATAATGATTTCTTTACGGTCTAAAATAAGCCAAAAGATTCTCAATCTTTTCTTCCTGAACGAAGGAAGCGATTTTTATGTTAATGAATTAGCCAATCTGATAGGAGAGGATCCCGCGAACGTACATAAGAAACTCAACCAATTTGCGGAGGAAGGCCTTCTCGCGGGAGAATTCAGGGGCAAGGAACGATATTTTTCCCTTGTCAAAGATTACCCCTTTCTTAAAGAATATAAAAAGATCGTTCTCAAGGGATTTGGCATAGAGAGAATGATAAAAGAGAAGGTGGGAAAATTGGAGGGCGTTGAATCTGTTATTATATTTGGTTCCTATGCCAAGGATAAACTCTCGGGGGGAAGCGATATAGATATTTTAGTTATAGGCGATTTTAACAGCATAGACCTTCAGAAAATTTTGTTGGAGGTGCAAAAATTATCCAATAGAGAGATCAATTCGGTGGAAATGACAAAAGAAGAATTCGACAGAAGGAAACGGGGGGATGACGCATTCTTGAAAGATATTTTAGATAAAGAATATATTAAGGTTTTATGAAAATAAGTTTTGATAAAAAGTTTTTTGAGAAGAAGAAGGCCGAGAATAAGTTAATTAACAGGCATTTTCAGGCAGCCCTTAAGGATTTAAAGATAGCGTCGAGAGACAAAGAGCCAGAAGTCATATTCGTTTTCTCATACTCCGCTTTGATTAAAACGGGCATAGTTCTGGCGCTTAGTATGGGGCACAGGGTCAGAAGCAGGCAGGGACACCATATTGTGGTTATTGAAAAATTGGCGCAGATATTGGGGGAAAAAGACATTGAGGCAATTGGTAATATAATGCGCAAGAAAAGGAATTTAGATTTATATGAAGGAGGTATTATTATTTCTGCTGAAGAAGCGAAAGATTATTTGGAATTCGTTGGAGAAATTGTCAGCAAGGCCGAAAAATATTTAAAAAATCAAAATTCATTATTTTAAAAAATTAAAAATGTCTGATTATTATAAAGCGAAAAGGGAAGACCGAAGATATAGTCCGGGTCAGCCGGGGGTCTTTAAGGTTAGCCGTTCAAAAATTGGCTTGTTTATGGAATGCCCAAGGTGTTTTTATATGGATTGTCGGTTGGGCGTAAGCCGTCCGCCGGGCTTTCCTTTCACCCTGAACAGCGCAGTAGATAAACTCCTGAAAAAAGAGTTTGATCTTCATCGGGTGGCTGAAACTGCCCATCCTTTAATGGAAGAATATGGCATTGAGGCCGTGCCCTTCCAAGACAAAAGAATAGACGAGTGGCGGGATACCAGAAGAGGAATCCAGCACCTTCATGAGCCGACCAATCTTTTGATAATGGGCGCTATTGATGATGTTTGGGTTAATCCGAAAGGGGAGCTGCATATCGTGGATTACAAGGCAACCTCAAAAAATGGGGAGATTACTTTGGATGCGCCGTGGCAGATTGGATACAAGAGGCAGATGGAGGTTTATCAATGGCTTTTCAGAAAAAATGAATTTAAGGTTTCTGATACCGGGTATTTTGTTTATTGCAACGGCAAGACGGACACCGAAGCGTTTGACAAGAAAATTGAGTTTGAGGTTTCGGTTATTCCCTACGTCGGCGACGATAAATGGGTAGAAGGGGCGCTTGCGGATATTAAGGAATGCCTTGAAAAAGACGTTATTCCGGAAATGGCGCCGGACTGTGATTACTGCAGTTACAGGAAAACAGCGGCCCACGAAACCTACAAATTTATGAAAAAGAAATGATAAGGATTTCACCGAATTCGTTGAATCTATATTTTGAATGCCCGCTTTGTTTTTGGCTGGAAAAAAACAGGGGAATCAAAAGGCCGGCGCCTTTTCCTTACGAGCTTAATTTGGCAGTTGATGAAGTTTTGAGGCGCGATTTTGACAAACATAGAGCAAAGGGCGGGGAGCATCCCTTGCTTGAAGCCAACAACATCCCGGCCAAACTTTTCCCCAATCAGAAACTTTTGAACGAATGGCGCAATAAATCCAGGGGATTGGAATACTATGATGAAAAAATCGGGGCTGTTCTTTTCGGGGTCTTAGACGATGTCCTGGATTTTGGGAAAGGCAAGCTGGCGCCGTTTGATTACAAATCAAGCGCGAGTGCAGTACCCAAGGTTTATGACCGCTTTCAGCTTCAGATGGATGTTTACACTTTTCTCCTGGAGAAAAACGGCTATGCCACTCCCAGAAAAGGCATTCTGGCTTTTTATATCATAGATAAGGGGAACTCTTTTGAAGACCGCGTGCCTTTCAAAAAAGAAATTCATATTATTGAGACCGACCCTTCATATATTTCCCGGATTTTCAAAGAAGCAGTCAGGTTTTTGAAAAAGCCCGCGCCTTTGGCGCACAGCCCGGAATGCGAATTCGGCAAATTGGCAGAGCTTATAAAATAATTTTTTCTAAAAAATAGAAAGATATGAATTTTTTGATATTTTTTTTAATTCTTCTGTTAATTTTTTTGCTGATTGTTTGTCTTTTTGTTTTTTCAATGTCTTTTCTAATATTGCCCACTTTATTTTGGGGAGCGATTTATGTGCCCACAAAGCCGGGAATAGTTAAAAAGATGATTAATCTTGCGGATATAAAGCCCGGGGATAAAGCCGTTGATTTGGGCTCCGGTGACGGGAGATTGGTAATCGCTTTGGCCAAAGCCGGCGCCGAAGCCCACGGATACGAGATAAACCCTTTTTTAGTTTGTTTGGCCCGAAAAAATATTCGTCAAGCCGGCCTTTCAGACAGGGCCTTTATTCTTTTAAAAAGTTTTTGGGAGCAAGATTTTTCAAAGTTTGATATTGTCACCATATACGGCATGAGCCACATTATGAAAAAATTAGAGTTAAAATTGAAAAAAGAACTTAAGCCCAATGCAAAAGTTGTTTCTAATTCATTTACCTTTCCGAACTGGCAACATTCTAAAAAGGAAGAGGGAGTTTATTTATACGAGAATAAAAAGGAAACAGGGTGAGCGCCGAAGCGTTCACCCTATGACGCGCGTTGTGCCAAATGGCACAGGTTGACGTTGTGCCGGATGGCACAACAGATTGACAAAAGAGCGGTTGAGTCGGTTGCCTTTCCAGAAGAGATAGAGAGGAGGAAGTGTGGGACTTATGGTAAGGCAGGAACCGATTCAATTATATTTTAACTTGTTCAATTATTTTGTCAAGCCGAGTAATCCACAGGCCTAACCCGAAGTGTATTTTTGGGTTATTTTTTGTTAAAATAATAAAATAATATTATTTATCACCGGGTAAGGTGAAATTCATGTTCGATGATAATTTCAGACAATTTTTGAAAGAGCAAATCGCTTTGCCTAAAGAAAAATGGGACAAGGTTTTTGTTGATTATATCCAGAAAAAGTTTCAGGAGCCGGCGGATGAAGCCAGGGAATTGTCTCCGGAGCAGGAGATGGAAGTGGGATTCCAAAGATATCTTCGCTGTTTAGACATTGAGAAGGAGAATTTGGCGGGCAAGCGCATTCTTGATTTAGGTTGCGGAGAAGGGCTTTTTGTGAAGCACTGTCTCGGGCAGGGGATTAGCGGAGAGGTTTATGGCTTGGATATTTTGATTGAGCCGGAGAAAATAAATCTTGGTTACCGCCAGTTTTTTCTCAAAGGAGATTTTGAGGAAAAAATTCCCCTTGATGATTTTGATTACATTTTCTCCGTGGCGGCGATTGACGCCATTCCTTCAGAAGGGGACCAGCGGAAATTGAGGAGAGCATTGCTCTCGGCGCTGATTGCCCTGAAGCACGACGGGGAGATAAGGATTTTCCCGGTGCGCAAAGCTCCGTCGGCAAGCGGGCTGGCCGGCATTGATTCTTCCCGCCGGCAGTGGATAAAGCTTTTGGACGAGCTGAAAGCAAAAGAATGGATAGATTACGAGTTAAGGCCGATTGACATCACAGTAGTTGGAAAAGACCAGCCAGAGGGGTGGCTTGACGAAGCGTTGATAATCAAGAAAAAGTTAGTTGAAATTAATCTCTAAAGGCCGATTGGAGGAAAATCACATTTTATTAAAATATAAAAATATCTTTCCTAATCATTCCATTGGTCGCGGCAATCGTGGCATTGTCCGGAAGCTTTGCGACCAGCAGGGAAATGGACTGGTACGACCAGATTAATCTGCCTGAATGGACGCCTTCAGGCGATATTATCGGCATTGCCTGGACCCTGATATTTATTATGGCCGCCTATTCTGCCATTCTTTTTTGGAATAAGGGATACAGAAACAGGAAGTTCCGGATAACTATCGCCCTGTTTCTGCTTAATGGCGCCTTGAACGCGCTTTGGTCATTCCTTTTCTTCGGGCTTCATTTTGTCGGCGCAGCCATTTTGGAAATGATAGCGCTGGAAATCTCAACTGTCTGCCTGCTTGTTTTGGTCAGGCCGACCTCAAGATTGGCTTCTATCCTGCTCTATCCTTATGCCATTTGGGTTGCTTTTGCCGCTTATTTGGCTTATTCTATTTTAATGCTTAACTTATAACCGAAAGAGATGGGAAAGAGGATTTACATTTTTTTCATTGTCTTGTTTTTCGTTTTGGTCATTGGTTCTATAATCTGGTTAATCGTATCAATGAACTCTTTGAAATGCGGGGAGGGGAGGGCAAGGGAGATTGCCAAGGATTGGATTTTGGAAAATTCTCCCACTTATGTTTTTGACGGATACGGCTTGGCCCTTGACAGCATAAAACCAATGGATTGCGATAAATGTTATGAGTTGTCGTTTTGGTTCAACTCCCGCCATGCCGGCTACGGGGACAGGGTGAATATGGTTTTGGCCCAAGTGATGACGGCCCACAAAATGATAATTAGAATTAATAATTGCGAAATTATGGAGGCAATTACAGACGGACAATTTGACGAACTCAAAAGCGAGCCGATTATTCCTTCCTCGCTGGGCATAGAAATCCTGGTCCCGGGAAGCGGAGAGGCGGTAAAAATCGGGGACAGGGTCAAGGTAAATTATTCGGGCAGTTTTTTAGACGGGGAAGAATTTGATTCTAACTGGAACAAGGGAAATCCCTTTATTTTTCCCGGGGGAGCGGGATATGTTATCAAGGGGTGGGATTTCGGATTAATCGGCATGCGCGTTGGAGAGAAGAGAAAATTGACCGTTCCCCCGGAACTCGGCTATGGAGTAACCGGAACTCCGGGAGGCCTGATACCGCCCAACGCCACCCTGGTTTTTGAAGTAGAGCTTTTGGGAATCAATAATCAATAATTAATTTTTTATAAAAAATGAGTGATAAAAATTTATTACTATTGGGGATAGCCGCGATTATAGCGACTATGGTTTTGTCCTACGTTCTTTTTCCCGGCCTTGGGCGGTTCGTTCCTGTTAATGAAAACAGCGATGCTCTTAATCCGGCAAACCAAAGGGCTTCTGCCGGCGATGTTCTGACAACGCAAAAAAAGGAGATAATCAAGGAAACGCCTGATTACTCGGAAAATGTTTCATATCCGGAAATCGTTAATATGCAGGATGCCGATGCGCGGGAAAAAACGAATAAAGCGATTGAAAAATTTGTCCTTAATCACATCGCCAAGTTTGAAAAACAGATTTTATCAGAAGAGAGGGCTGGAGATTTTCAGGATTATTTGCAGATACAATATCTTGTTATGTTTTTGAGTGAATCGTTAGTAAGTATAAGCTTTTCCGGGTCAGAGGACTTTGGCGGAGCGCATCCCAGTAGCTATCTCATGACTTTTAATTACGATATTTCAACAGATAGAGAAATAAAATTAAGCGATATCTTTAAACAGGGGACCGATTATCCGGGCATTATCAGCAACATCTGCCGCGAGAAATTATCAGCCCAATTCGGAGATGA
Source organism: Parcubacteria group bacterium CG08_land_8_20_14_0_20_43_9 (assembly GCA_002774465.1). Lineage (GTDB taxonomy): Bacteria > Patescibacteriota > Minisyncoccia > Minisyncoccales > PEYH01 > PEYH01. The sequence goes on along the minus strand of PEYH01000032.1, from coordinate 5,862 downwards.
TGAGGCCTTAAAATCATGGGTAGAAGAGGGGACAAAGCCCGAGGCGGATAGTTTTGAGAACTTCGGGCTTACCGGCAATTCATTGGTGGTTTTCTTTAATCCCTACGAAGTCGGGCCTTATGCTATGGGCATCCAGACGGTAGAAATCACTTTTGACGAAATTAAGCAATATCTGAACGCGGGAGGCGCGTTGGAAGGGTTAATCTGAAGAGATGTGGATAGGAGAATATATGGACAGGAGGTTTTATGACCAATGTCTTAAACTTGTTTCTATCACATAACGTTTCCTGGTCTGTTCTGTGACTTCTTTGGGAACCTGTTTTTGGAAACCGGTTTTTGGAAACCTGGTTTCCAAAAAGATTTGGAAACCAGGTTTCCAAACCTCACTGGTTTCCAAACCTCATCAATTCTTTCAATGGGTGTGGATATTACCCCCGAGCTATTGACGCTCGGTATTTGTAATGTTATAATAAAGGATTCTGCTAAGTTCAGGGTTAAAACATAAGGAGGGCTGAACCTTGGAAATCAGCAAGCTTGTTAGTGAGGCACTGGAGGAGGCATTGGAGCAGGTCCTGGATGACCAGGATTTGTTGAAAAAAGCGCTGATGGCGTTTCTGAACAAACAAGGGCTGGTCGCCGAGGCGTTGTCTGCCTTGTTGGAGGCAGACCCGGAATTACGGGAAAAGGAACCAATGCTGGAAGCGCTGTTGTATGCGCTCAAGCACGGCGAGGCGTTGTTCAACGACCCGCTGACAGGGGTCAGAGACCGCCGGCTATACATGGCAGAGGTGTATGACGGACTGGTGGCTGATGCCATACGGCACAAGCGTCCCATCAGGGTGATGATGATTGACGTTGATGGACTGAAGCTCGTCAACGATACCTATGGTCATCTGGCCGGGGATCAGATACTGCGAAAGGTCGCTTACACCCTTGGCCAGAAGACCAGAGGCGCGGATGTTGTTGTCCGTTATGGCGGAGACGAGTTCCTGCTCATTCTGCCTGAAACGGATATTGCAGGCGCGATTGCCTTGGAGGGACGTTTAGTTGAGGCCTTGGCGCCCAAGATTTCAATCAGTTGCGGGACTGCCTGCTGGGCCCCGGGGATGGCAGAGACGACCTTGGGGGCGTTGGTCGGGGCGGCTGACCTCGAGATGTTGTCCAACAAACTCGCCAAGCGAGCCGCCAGCAAGACGGAGGAGCCGGCGGCTGGCTGAATCAGGCATCACAAACGGCGGGAGACACACCTTCTCCCGCCGCTTTTCTATTTTATTTTAGCGTTTTTACTCTTTTAGCGGATGATACTTTCTGTGTATTTTTTCAGCATAGCGGTCAGAAGTATGGACATAGCGAGTGGTGGTGTCAAGGGATTCGTGTCCCAATAAAATCTGGATGGCGGCCGGGTTGGCTCCGTTTTCCGCCAGATAGGTGGCAAAGGCGTGGCGGATTCCGTGAGCAGAGATAGGAACATTTATTCCCAATAATTCCCGGTATTTTTTTATTCTCTCCTGCAAATAATTGGCAGAAATCTTTTTTTCTTTTTCGTGAATATTTTTCCCGCCGTAAGGAATGAATAGATATGAAGAGTCGTCGTTTTTCGAGGCAGACAGATAATCGTTCAGGTATTTTTGCGCTCTGGGGGTCAGGTAGACGAATCTTTCCTTTTTTCCTTTGCCTCTTATAAAAATTCTGCCTGTTTTGTCTATTTGGACTTTTTTCAGGTTGAGCAATTCAGAGATTCTCAAGCCTGTGGAAAAGAGAATTTCCAGCATAGTCCTGTTTCTGACAGCTATGTCCCGGTTTTTTTCAAATTCGCTCGGGGATTCAATAAGTTTTATGACTTCCTCAAGCTCGGAAACCCTGGGATGTTTTCTTGGATTTTTGACTAATTTGATAACCTCCGGGGCAATAGGGGAGCCGTAGTCCATATCTATCAGGAATTTTATGTAAGAACGGATGCTGGACAACACCCGGTTGATGGAATAGCTGCTTAGCTTCTTTTCTCCGATATGTTTTTTCGGAGTCATCCTGTCTTTTGAATTAAGATACGCCTTATAGTTTAATATGGTTTTTTTATTGACATTTTCGAAATCAATTCCTATATCGTTCAAAAAATTTTCAAATGATTCCAAATCTCTTTCATAATTATAAAGAGTTTCCTCGGAATAATTATTGGTCTGAAGATTTAATAAAAAATCATCTAAATTAGGAAGTTGTTTTTTCATAAGTTTTATTATTTTATCAGGGGAGAGCCCGCATATCCATCGCCCCTCTCCGGGCGCCCCCTTAGGTATGAGTGTAAGGGATATTATACTCATACCTATATTTTATAATAATCCCTATCATGGGGCTGTCAAGACCAACAAACCGCCAAACAAGACCGCTCCCCCGAAGCGCTTCACTGATTTATGGGGGATTTAATTTATTCTTATTTCCTGATTCAGATAATTATTCAAATTATACCAAAAATTATTAATCCATGGCCTTGTTTGGAGAGACCACCAATCATTGATTTTTTGTCCGGTATTTTCAAAAAAGGGCTTAAACCACCCATTCCCCTCTCCAAACCGCCTTATGGCGTCAGAAGTTTCTTTAAGACCCTCTTTTATCCTTTGCCAAAATGATTGGGCGTCTTCCACGCTCGGCAAGATAATGTTAGGGCCGCTTGTCGCCGGGTCCCGGACAGAGGCATAAACAAAACAAAAATTGCCAAGCAGCAAGGTTATGCCGCACCATCCGCCAAGAGCAAGCTTTATGATATACTCCCCTTTCATATTTTCCATATTTGTTTTTATCGCAATTTTTCCTTTGCTTGTTTTAATCTTAGCAAAGTTTTTTCTTTTCCCAAAATTTCGGCTATGGCAAACGGCGGAGCGGAAAATTTTTTGCCGGAAAGGGCTGTTCTCAAAGGCCATAAAAGATAGCCCCTATCCCCGGCCGGGCCCATTTCTGCCGCCCTTTGGACCAATATTTCCTCAAGATGTCCTCTTGCCCAATCATTGGGCTTAACCGCCCCCATCACCCCTTCTAAGCCCCCTAACGCCTTCTCAATGTCTGTCTGGCTCATATCTTTCCAGAAAAGGAGTTCTTGGGGATAGTCCAGTTCGTTCTTAAAGAAGAAATCAACCAGTTCAGGCAATTCGGATAAATATTTCAGCCGTTCCTGATAAAGAGACACAATATTTTCAAGAGTGATTATATCTATCTTTTCTTTGGTTTCAGGAATGAGATACGTTTCCCCTAATTCTATTCCCCCTATGCCTGCCAAGTGCCCGCCGGTTTCAAAAATCGGCTGGATTAAGCCCGCTTCTATAAGATATGGGACGCCCATTTCCGCCAATTTTTTTATAGATTTATTGCGGATATAAAAGCCGTTTATCCAATCAAGTTTTTGGAGGTTGAAGACGGCAGACGATTTTTGGCAGCGCTCCAAGGAAAATTCTTCTATCAGGTGGTTGATGGCGTATATTTCCCTGTCATTGTCGGGATTCCATCCCAAGAAAGCCAAAAAATTAATCATCGCCTCCGGCAGATAGCCCTTTTCGCGGTAATGATTAACCGAAACAGCCCCATGCCTCTTGCTTAATTTGCTCCTGTCGGGGCCCAGTATTAACGGCAAGTGAGCGTACTCTGGATGAGGCAGGCCAAGGGCGTCCTGCAGGAGAATCTGTTTCGGAGTATTGGCAATATGGTCTTCGCCTCTTATGACATGGCTGATTTTCATTTCATAGTCGTCTATGACAGCGGCCAGATTGTATAAGGGCGTGGAAGGATCTTTGGCAATGGCAATATCTCCCAAAAGAGCGCTGTTAAACTCTATCCTCCCTTTTATCAAATCCTGGAAAACCACGCTCCCTCCTCCTGTCCTGAATCTGATGACTGCCGGTTTCCCCTCTTTCAAATATTTTTCAACTGTTTCTTTGGGCAGATTGCTGCATTTCCCGTTATATTTCGGCGCCTGACCGATGCTCATCTGATACTGACGCTGGGCCTCCAAATCTTCCTTGCTGCAAAAGCAGTAATAAGCAGTCCCCTGGTCCAGCATTTTTTTGATGTATGATTGGTATATTCCGGCTCGTCCGCTTTGCCTGTAGGGACCGTAATCGCCGAGATATTCATCTCTTGCCTCCGGGTTAAGACCTTCGTCCCAAACGATTTTTAACCACTGCAGGCCGTCAAGGATGTCATTTTCGTATTCCCTTTGCGAGCGCTCTTTGTCCGTGTCTTCTATTCGCAAAATGAAACTGCCGTTGTATTTTTTGGCAAAAAGATAATTAAAAAGCGCGGTCCTTACAGTCCCAATGTGCAAAAGGCCGGTTGGTGAAGGCGCGATTCTCACCCTGGGATTTTCAATTTTTTTGGCCGTGGCCTCCATCTTAGTATTACTTCAGAATACCCCAAAGTTTTTATATTTTCAAGAAGCTTAAAAGGATTAGGGACGAGCCGCGGGCTCGTTCTTAATCTGCAATATTTGTCTAACAATGTCTTCTCCTGCGTTTGGCTTGGCGAATTTCAGGGCCGCCTGGCTCATTTCCCGCAATTTCTCGGGCTGGGAGAAAATAAGCATTATTCTTGAGAACAAAAGACCCGGGGTCGGATTTTTTGGTTCCATAACAATTGCCGCGCCTGTTGAGGCATAGCTTTGGGCGTTTCTTGCCTGATGATTTTGGGACGATTCCGGCAAAGGAATAAGAATGCTCGGTTTGCCTAAGGCGGCAATTTCAAAAATGGCGCCCGAGCCGGCTCGACTGACTATCAAATGGGCTGCCTTATAGGCCTGTTTTATCTCGTCTTCTGTCAGGAAATCAAAGAGATGATATCTTTTCGCCGCCTGCTGTTCTTTGATTATTATATCAGTCATCACCTTTGTTTCTTCATAATTTTTAAGCCCGCATTGGTGGATAATTTCAAAATTTTTGAGCAAATTCGGGAGAATGGTGATGACCAGTTCGTTCATTTCTTTGGCCCCCTGCGAGCCGCCCCAAATAAAGAGGATTGGTTTGTCTCCGGACAAGCCGAATAATTGTTTGGCTTCTTTCTCTGTGCCGAAAAGCAAGTTTTTTCTTATGGGATTGCCGGTGCAGACAATTTTTGACAAAGGCGCATTGCCAATTTTTGTTTCCGGGAAAGAGGTAAAAATAGTTTTTGCGTATTTGGCAGACAATCTTGTTGTTTTGCCCGGGACGATATCTGATTCATGCAGGAAAAGCGGGATTTTCAATATTCTGGCGGCGATATTGACCGGCAGGGCCCCATAACCGCCCTTGCTGAAAATGATATTCGGGGATGTTTTCAGGAGCCAGGTTAGCGATTGGATAAATCCAACCGGAATTTTAACCAGCAAATCAAAGATATTCTGCAAAACGCTTTTAGGCGTGACATATCCCCTCATTTTGCCGGCCAGAATAATCTTCATTTCAACCTCTTCTTTTTTCAGGAGCTCCCGGGTTACTTTGCCGTCAGGCCCGATAAAATAGATTTTGATTTTTTTATTTTTTAGGTCAGGGCTGTTTTTGATTTCCCGGATAACGGCGATTATCGGAAAAAGATGCCCCCCGCTCCCGCCTCCTGTAAAAACTATTTTCATATCTTTGATTTAAAAATTATTTTTAGATTGTTTTGATACATTGAGCAGTAATCCTATGGCAATCAGCTCTATTAATAAATGAGAGCTTCCATAACTGACCATAGGCAGCGGAATCCCTGTCAGGGGCAGGATTCCGACCATAGCGCCGATGTTGATGAATGCCTGGAGCGTTATCCAGAAAGTAATGCCGATAGCCATAAGCTTGGAGAATATATCTGAAGATTGTCTTGCTGTTTTTAAGCCCTGCCAAGCGAAGATCAGAAATAGGGCTATTA
>PEYH01000017.1 GCA_002774465.1 Parcubacteria group bacterium CG08_land_8_20_14_0_20_43_9 | reverse complement strand
TCGGACCGCTTTTTCAGGGACGCTATAAAGGAATACTGGTTACCAAAGATGAGTATTTCCTGCATCTTTCATCTTATATTCATGTTAACCCAATAGAATTGCCAAATTATTCCGAGATTAGAAAGTTAGAAAACTATCCTTATTCCAGTTATTCGGATTATATTGGCAAGAGGAATGCTCCCTGGGTTTATAGGACATATATTTTAGATTACATTGATAAGAAAGAGAATAAATTTACTATCTACAAAAAGGAAACAGAAGAACTTGCCAAGGCATCAGATAAATATAAAAAACAATTTAAATCTCTTTTACTGGAATAGCTTTTTAATATGGTGGACAGATAACGTTTGACGGGTCGCACCCGTCAACCACCATTTGACGGGTCGCACCCGTCAAAGTTCATCAAAGTTCATCAAAGTTTTCCACAGGGGCGGCCGGAAATGGCAAAATAACATTATTGTCATTTTTTATTTTTTTGTAGTATGATGAAATAATTAAATATGATTAAACAAGGCAAGAAAAAATTCATTGTCGTTTTTGGGGTACTGTTTTTTGCCCTGCCCTTTTTTGTTCTCGCTTATTCTTCCGGGACACAGCATAAATTTTATTTAGAGCAGGATTTTGATAAAAGCGACAGGGAGACCTTGTACGCCACCATCCGTTATGTTTCTACTAATGCCTATTTTTATATTGAAAACCAATGGTGGGAGGATTCGCTTGTAGAAGAAAGGGATGCCTTGAACAGCAAGTTGGCCGGCTTAGGGAAAAAATTTGATTTGGAGATTTATCCGAAGATGACGGATACTTTTGGAAGCGAGTGGAGGCCGGGTATTGACAGCGATTACAAGATTACCATCTTATTTCATCAAATGAAGAATGACGCGGCCGGGTACTTCCGCACCATTGACGAATATCCGACCATTCAGGCGTCCGGGTCAAACGAGCGGGAGATGATTTATTTAAATATTGAAGTTCTTGATAATTTGTATCCCGAAAGTTATGTCGCCCATGAGTTTATGCATTTGATTACTTTTAACCAGAAGAACAGGCAGACAGGGAAAGAGGAAGATGTTTGGCTGAACGAATTAAGAGCCGAATACGCCCCGACCTTGCTCGGCTATGACCAAGAGTATACTGGCACTAATCTGCAAAAAAGAGTGCGCAATTTCATAGATAGCCCCAATGACTCGCTTACAGAATGGCAAGGGAGCGTAAATGATTATGGAGTAATCAGCCTATTCGGCCAGTATTTGGTGGGGCGGTATGGGATAAATATTTTAAGAGATTCTTTGAGTTCATCAAGCGTGGGCTTGGTTTCTTTGGATTACGCCTTGGCTAAAAATAATATTAAGAAAAATATTGCCGATGTTTTTACTGATTGGACAATAGCGATGTCGGCCAATGATTGCGCCTTGGGCACGGATTATTGTTATAGCAATGATTTTCTGGGCGCTGTCAAGGTCGCTCCTTCTTTAATTTATTTGCCCTCAACCCAGGAAAGCCATTTGTCCTTGATTTATGCTATCAAAGAATGGTCGGGCAATTGGTATAAAATCGTGGGCGGGGATAAGGGCCTGAAAGTTGAATTCAAGGGGCTGACCAGCAAGTCATTTATCGTGCCGTATTTAATAGAGCGCGCCAATAAGATTCAGTCAGTCAATATTTTGGAGCTCGATAGCGGCAATAAGGGAGCCATAGAGCTGCCGTATTTCGGAGAGAATAACCAGTCATTGATTTTGCTCCCAGCCATAGAAAAAAAGGTGGCAGATTTTTTAGACAGCGAGCCGTCTTGGAGATTTTCCCTGGCTGTTTCTACTTTTAAGAATGGCGACAGCGGAGACCAGGAAGAACCGGACGCTGGGACCGAAGAGCCGGAATCAAAACCAATTAGCCAGATGACCATTGCGGAATTAAGAGTTAAGATTCTGGAAATTCAGCGGATGCTGGCACATCTTTTAGCAGAGCTCCAGAAAATCAAGGGAACAGCCGCCGGCTGCGGCAGGATTGAGAATAATCTTTTTTTCGGCTTGACGGATAATGCGGAAGTCAGGTGCTTGCAGGAATTTTTGAAGAGTCAGGAGAGCAGTCTTTATCCCGAAGGCCTGGTAACCGGCAATTTTTATTTTGCCACCAAGCGGGCGGTAATCCGTTTTCAGGAAAGATACGCAGATGAAATTCTATATCCCCTCGGCCTTCCAAGCGGAACCGGCTATGTCGGCGCCAGCACCCGGAGCAAGATTAACCGACTATTGGGGAGCTAATTTACGAATTGACAATGTTTTTGGCTGTTAAAAAATTTTTCTTTGAAAACGCCGGAATAAGACAAACGATAATTAAAAACACTTTCTGGCTAACATTAGCCGAAACCATCAGCCTGTTTTTGCGGCTGATTTTGATTATTTACGCGGCGCGCATTTTAGGGGTGGCGGAATATGGGAAATTCACGTTCGCCTTCGCCCTTGTTTCGTTTTTTGTTATTTTCTCTGATTTGGGCATATCTTCGCTGGTTACCCGAGAGCTGTCGCAGAGCCAAGAGAACGAAAAGGAATTTCCGGCGATAATTTCCTTAAAAATAGGGTTGGGAGCGCTAGCCCTTATCTCGGCGATAGTTGTTTCGTTCTTGGTGACTCAAGATTTGGCAATCCGCAGAATTATCTGGGTCTTGGCGTTTTTTGTCGTTTTTGACAGCTTTGCTGAACTTTTTTACGCTTTTCTAAGGGCCCGGCAAAAGATGGAATACGAGGCGATCGTGAAAATAGCGTATTCGCTATTTTTTGCCGCCATCGGATTTTTCGTTATCTTAAAAATTCCTTCTGCGCGGAATTTGGGCATTAGTTATTCGCTGGTCAGCTTTTTGGCCTTAGCAGGATTGTTGGTTTTTTTCCATTTTACAGTTGCCCGTTTGAGATTCGGTTTTGACAAAAATATTTGGAAAAAATTTTTAATTCTTTCCTGGCCATTGGCGCTCTCCGGGATTTTCAGCACCGTTTACAGCCAAATAGATTCTGTAATGATGGGTTATTGGGGCTATATAGTGCAGACAGGTTGGTATAATGCCGCTTACCGGATTATTGGGGCAGCATTGATCCCCGGGATAGTGGTCGCTACCAGCCTTACCCCGGTTCTCAATATCGCCTATAAAGAATCAAAGGAGAAGTTGTCGAAAATATATAAAAATTTTATGGAAGTGATGTTTTTTCTGTCTGTGCCGATACTGGTCGGCGGGATAGTATTGGCTCCGAAGATTATAAATTGGGTTTATAATGAAAGCTATCTGCCTGCGACCTTTGCCCTGCAAATCTTGCTGGCAATCGTCTTTGTCACTTATTTGCTTTATCCTCTTGGCGCGATATTATTAGTTTTTAATTTTCAGAAGAATGCTTTCTGGATAACCGTGGCCGGAGGAGTGATTAATATTTTCCTTAATTTATTGCTTATTCCTAAATTTGACTTATATGGGGCCGCTTTAGCTACCCTTATCACCTATATAATATTGCTTGCCCTTATGTTCGTTTTTGTGGACAGATGCGTTCATATTCGCTGGCTTGACCTCAAGGGTTTAGTTGCCCTTGGGGGCATAGTTTTAGCTGGCGCTATTATGTATTTTATTTTAAGCTTGCCGATTATTTACAACCTTCATGTTGTTTTTTCCGCTTTAATAGGCGCAGGGGTTTACTTATTTGGGTTTTTTATATATAAAGGATTATCAAGCGCGATACTCTTAAAAGCCCAAAAGTATGGAAAACAAAGTT
>PEYH01000027.1 GCA_002774465.1 Parcubacteria group bacterium CG08_land_8_20_14_0_20_43_9 | reverse complement strand
TAAGCATTTAAGCAATTAAGCATTTAAGCAATTAAGCATTTAAGCAATTAAGCATTTAAGCAATTAAGCAAGGGAACAGGCAGTCAATGGAAAAATTTTCAGAGTTAGAGGAAAAATTGAATATCTCTTTCAAAGACAAGAACCTTTTGGCCCAGGCGTTTTGCCACCGCTCTTATCTGAATGAGAACCCGGGATTCGGCACAGGCCATAACGAGCGGCTTGAGTTTCTGGGGGACGCGGTTCTGGAGCTGATAGTAAGCGAACGGCTTTTTTTAGACCACCCGGATGAGGGCGAGGGTTCGCTGACCAGCTGGAGAGCCGCCTTGGTCAATAGCAAGTCATTGTCAAAAACCGCCAGAGAGCTTGATTTTGACGACTTCCTATTGCTTTCTCGGGGCGAACGCAAAGAGAAGGGGAAAGCCAGGCAAGAGATATTGGCAAACACTTTTGAAGCGTTTGTGGGCGCCCTATATCTTGACCGGGGCTATAAAATATGCAAGAAATTTATAGAAGCGCACTTAACAGCCAAATTGCCTTCAATTCTGGAAAATCACGAATTTGTTGACTGCAAAAGCCGTTTTCAAGAAATAGCCCAGGAAAAAGAAAAGGTTACACCCCACTATGAGGTCTTGAAGGAATGGGGCCCGGACCACGCAAAGAATTTTGTTGCCGGCATCTTCTTGGGGGAAAAACTGGTAGCCCAAGGAGAGGGTTTGTCCAAGCAGGAAGCGGAAGAAGCGGCGGCAAGAGAGGGGTTGAAGAAGAAGAAATGGAATTAAGCAAATCCCAAATCCAAAGTCCAAGTGTCAAATCAATGTCCAAATCCAAAATCCAAAACAAAAAACCCAAAACCCCGGCCGAAAGGTTAAAACTTTTGGATTTTAATTTATGGTTTTGGCTTTTGGCTTTTAATTTTTAGGTTTTTTGACATTGGGATTTTAATAAATTTATGCTATCAATACGATTTTCAAGGCAGGGTAAATTGCACCAGCCGACATATAAAATAGTGGTCACTGAAAAGACCCGTTCTCCGAAGAGCGGCAAGTTTATAGAACAGCTCGGCTCTTATAATCCTCTGACAAAAGAGAAGCAGATTAACGCCGAGAGGATTAAGTATTGGATTTCCAAAGGAGCCCAGCCGTCAGACACGGTGCATAATTTGTTGGTTAGAAATAAAATTATAGAAGGCGTTAAGGTAGCGATGCATAATCCAGCCCGGACGCCGGCGCCTGAGCCAGCAGTCGAACAATCACAGCCGGAGCAACCGAAGGCAGAGGCAGAAGCGGAAAAAAAGAATGAGGAAGTTAAAACCGATTAGTCGCCTTGACAATGTGTCTCAAAGGGTTAAAATAATAGAAGTTTATAACTCTGTTCTTACAGAGGGACTGAAAGGTCGGGAAAAGCGCAATAATAAGATTTAAAGAATATGGCGGAAAAGACACCAGACAAAGATTTCCTTGAGTTTATCGTTAAGGCCCTGGTAGATCATTCGGAAGATGTTAAGATCGACCGCAAGGTTGATGAGATGGGGGTTTTGTTAAACCTTAATTTGCACAAGGAAGATATGGGCCAGATTATCGGCCGACAGGGCTCTACCGTAAGAGCTATCAGAACCTTGCTTCGGATTATCGGTTTAAAGAACCATGCCCGCGTCAACTTAAAGATTGAAGAACCGGAAGGCGGTTCGGGTCGGGTAATGCGCAGGGAGAGAGAGGAGGGCGAGGCCAAGCTTGACGATTTGAAGTTTTAGGCAATACAGTTATCAAAAACAAGAAACCGTGCTATTATGGAATCTGCCCGCGGCAGCATAAATAGTGCGGTTTTTTGGTAGAGTATGATTAGCTTTGACATCATTACCATATTTCCGGAGATTTTTGCTTCTTATTTTAGCGAGAGCATAATTAAGCGCGCCCGGAAAAAGAAATTAATAAAGATTAATGTCCACAATTTGAGGGACTATACAACAGACAGGCACAGGACAGTGGACGATAGGCCTTATGGCGGAGGCGCGGGGATGATTTTAAGAGCAGACATTATTTTGAAAGCGGTCAGGAAGATTGTTAATGCGAAAGTCGGGGATAGAGAGCGGAGAATCGTTTTGTTCTCGGCAAAAGGCAAGCCGTTCAATCAGAAAAAGGCGCAGGAGTTTGCCAAAAAGTACAAACAAATAATTTTGATTTCCGGCCGTTATGAGGGAGTGGACGAGAGAGTGGCAAGATATATTGCCGATGAAGAGATTTCAATAGGCGAATATGTCCTTACCGGAGGCGAGCTTCCGGCAATGGTCGTGGTGGACGCGGTCTCTCGCCTGGTTCCGGGGGTGATAAAAGAGAAATCGCTGAAAGAAGAAAGTTTTTCCGCTGGAGGCGGAGAATACCCTCAATATACCCGGCCCGAAGCGCTTGAGGCAAGAAAGTATGTCAAAAATTGGCGGGCTTGCCCACTAAAGCTCAAGAAAACAAAAGTTTGGCGGGTTCCTAAAATTCTCCTCTCCGGCAACCACAAGAGAATAGAAGAGTGGAAGCACCGCCAAAGCATTGAAAAATAAAGCAAGTTTTGTTAAGATTGACAAATAATCAATAATTAATAATTGGTGGTCATTAGTTATTTTGGGCAGGTGGCGGAGCGGCCAAACGCATGAGACTGTAAATCTCACGGCCTATTGGCCTTCGGGGGTTCGAATCCCTCCCTGCCCACAGGACGCTGATGTAGCTCAGTTGGCAGAGCAACTCCATGGTAAGGAGTAGGTCGTCGGTTCAAATCCGACCATCAGCTCCAACAATTAATTATTATTTTTCGCTCTCTCGTTTTGCATTTTGCGTTTTGCATTTTGCGCTTGACTGAGCGAAGCGAAGGAACATGGCAAAGAAGAAAAAACCGATTATCCGGTTGAGGTGCGATGTGTGCAAGGAAATCAATTATTACACCAGAAAGTCCCACGATGCCACCACCGAGGGGAAAAAGTTGGAGTTGAAGAAATTCTGCACCAACTGCCGCAAACATACTTTGCACAAAGAAGCCAAGAAATAAATTTCTCTATTATGGAAATACAAATTGTTAAAAATCCGATAAACAGAAAGCAATTAGAGGAAATTGCGAAGCCGGGCTTCGGGGAGCTAATCAAGGCGGTGGTTGATGTGAATTTGTTAATTATTCTCGGGACATAGAGAACAAGGAGACAAAATCAAAAATTAAGGATATTTTAAGAAGATTAGTGATTGAATAAAGAAATGAGCGATATTGCTATCAAATTTCATAAGGGGCTGACGCAAAAGAAATGGGCAGAATTTTCTTTATATGAACAACTCGGGAATATCGGGAGCGAAGTGGGACGGGCGTTGAAATGGAAAGGCAAAGATAAGAAAATTTTTGAAAGCGCGGTATTGCGAGCCCTGGAATTATTTGATTTAACTATGGAAGATTCGCGCTGGCTGGGCCGGCTTCGGGAGATTGGCCGGGCCCGAGAGGTTTTTCTGGATGCGATTTCGGAAAAGAGAGAATATCAGGGCTCTTTGGAGGGGCTGGAAAAATATTTTTATCAATTTGCTGTTTTTGCGCAAAGACAACATTGCGTTTAACATAGGCCCGTAGCTCAATTGGCAGAGCACCGCTCTCCAAAAGCGGGGGTTCCGTGTTCAACTCACGGCGGGCCTGCCCGCAAAGCCGCAAAACTGCGGCCCACAGAGGCCTTGCGGAGTTATGAGTAATATCCTCGCTTGTTTTACATAATATGAATTTAATAGATGATTTAATTGAACAGGGCTGGCTTAAGTCCCCCCGGATTATAGAGGCGTTTCAAGCTGTTAAGCGCGAAGATTTTATGAGTGATGATTATAAGGGAGCAGCGGAGATAAACGAGGCCTTTCCCATTGGCTGCGGCCAAACAATTTCCCAACCCTTAGTAGTGGCATTTATGCTGGAGAAATTGGAGCCAAAGTCCGGCTCTAAAGCGCTTGATATCGGCTCCGGCTCTGGCTGGACGAGCGCTCTTTTAGCGCATATAGTCGGCGAAAAAGGAAAAGTAATCGGAATTGAAATCATTCCCGAACTAAAGGGATTTGGAGAGAACAATGCCGAAAAGTATGGATTTATAGAGCAAGACAGGTTAAAATTTATTTTAGGAGACGGCAGAAAGGGCTATCCCTTGGAAGCCCCTTATGACAGGATTCTTTGTTCGGCTTCCGCGGACAAGGTTCCGCTCGCTTGGGGAAAACAACTTAAAGTTAACGGGAAAATAGTGATGCCGATAAATAATTCCATCTGGGTTTTTACCAAGAGAGCAGATAATTCCTTTGCCAGCGAAGAATATCCGGGATTCGTTTTCGTGCCCTTGATTAAAGCTTAAAAGCAATGTCTAAAAATTTTTTAGCCGCCGTCATAGCCATAATAGTATTTTTGGCTGGTTGGCTTTATTATCAATTTTACCTGCCCCTGTCTCCGGGAGAAGCCCCAGAGATTTTTGTCGTTGAAAAGGGGAGCGGGCTTTCTAAAATTGCCTCGCAATTAAAAGAACAAGGCCTGATTAGGAGTCGTTTGTTTTTTTCTATATATGTTTTTTTAAGAGGCGGCCAATCTGACTTGAAAGCCGGGGAATACAGCGTCTTTGCCTCTATGAGCGCCAGCGAAATCGCTGATAAGATTATCAGCGGAGAGACAGAAGGGTTGAAGATTACTATTATTGAGGGCTGGAATATAGAGGACATAGCGGAATATCTTGAAGAAAAAGGGATTTGTCAGCCAGAAAATTTTTTGGAAGCAGCCAACGGTTCAGCGGGTCGGGCTGAAGAGTTTGATTTTTTGGAAGACAAGCCGGAAAGGAACAACTTGGAGGGCTATCTTTTCCCAGACACTTACTGGATTAAGCAAATGGCCAGCCCGGAGGAGGTTATAAGGACGCTGTTAGGTAATTTTGGCAAAAAGCTGACCGCCGAGATGAGAGAGGAAATTCGGTCCCAAGACAAGACGATTTTTGAGATTATCACGATGGCTTCTTTGATAGAAAAAGAAGTGGCTACCGACGAGGACAGGAAAATTGTGTCAGGAATTTTTTGGAAACGGCTGAAGAATCATTATCCTTTGCAATCCTGCGCCACTGTTGCTTACGCCTTAGGCGTTGATAAATGGCGATACAGCGTCAATGACACTCAAATAGAGTCGCCGTATAACACTTATAAATACATCGGTTTGCCGGCTGGGCCTATTTCTAACCCCGGGCTATCCGCCATTAAGGCGGCCATTTATCCTCAAGAAAGCGATTACAATTATTTTCTGTCAAAGCCGGACGGAGAAACGGTTTTCAGCAGGACCCTCCGGGAACACAATCTCGCCATCCAAAAATACCTCAAATAGAAGAAAATTACACGGTCGGGGAAAATTACGCCACCCGGCATCGTAGTGAGATTCCTTATATCTAGCGTGGCTTCCGGTATTTCACGAAAATTACGATGCCGGGTGGCGTTGCGACCGGGTGGCGTAATTTTGGGGGAAAGTTATCCACAGGGGGATTAGACATGGGAGCAGGCATGGGTCCGGGTAATTTAGGACAAAATATTTAAAAATATGGCAAAAATCGCGATAATAATTGCGTTTAGAAATTTTCGGGATGAGGAATATTTTATTCCCAAAGATATTTTTTTGAATTCTGGTTTTGAAGTTATCACGGCCAGTTCGCAAAAAGGAACAGCCATCGGCGGAAGCGGGGGAGAGGCGGAGATTGACAAAACATTTGACGAGCTTGATATATCACAGTTTGACGCTGTAGTTTTTGTTGGCGGCTCCGGGGCGTATAAGTATATTGAGGACGAAAAAGTTTTGGAGACAGCTCGCTTAGTTGCTGAACAAGGAAAATTACTGGCAGCCATTTGTATCGCGCCTGCCATTTTAGCAAAAGCTGGCGTCTTGCAAGGGAAAAAGGCGACTATTTGGTCAAGTGTAATGGATAGGAAGCCGGTTAGGATTTTGGAAGAAGGGGGAGCGGAATATCTGGCTAAGTCAGTGGTCTGCGATGGAAATATTATAACCGCCAATGGCCCGGCAGCAGCTCAAGAATTCGCTCAAACCATTGTCCAAAAATTACCCGCCCGGAAATTACGAGACCCGGCCTCGTAATTTTTGGAGAAAAGTTATCCACAGGGAAAGGGCAATAAAAAAGCTGTTGCCCCGGCAAAATCCTTGACAGGATTTTTAAAATAGATATACTGATAATACAATAGAAGATAAACCGTAGACAGCGGGCAAGCATAAGTCCCGCCGAGGTAAGATTAATGATAATTTATCATTGAGAACACTAGGTCTGCGGTCATTCCGGAGACAATTTATTTTTTAATCGTATGCCATTAACAAAAGAGCAAAAAAAGAAAATAGTGGAAGGCCTGAAAGAAAAATTGGAAAAGCAAAAATCCGTAGTTTTTGTCAACTTTTCCGGTTTGAAGTTCGTTGATTTATTCAATTTGAGAAAAAATCTTAAAGAGGCGGGAGCGAAATTTGTGGTGGTGAAAAAGACATTAGCCCAGATAGCATTCAAGGAAAAAGACATTGGCTTTCCCAAAGAGAAATTAGGAAACGAAATAGCTTTGATTTTCGGTTTTGAGGACGAGATGGCGCCGGTCAAGGCCGCTTATCAGTTTTCGCAGGAGAAAAATAACTTAAAGCTTATCGGCGGATATATTTCTGACGGCGCAAACAGCGAGTTTATGTCGGCTGACGATGTTATCATACTGGCCCAGTTGCCGTCCAAGCAAGAACTTTTCGCAAAATTAGCGGGAACGCTTTCTGCGCCGATTTCGGGATTTGTGGCCGTTCAGAGAGCAAACATTAAAGGTCTGATGTTCGCCCTTGAGGCGATTGCTGAAAAACAATAATGTTTTTCAATTAACGATGATTAATCGTTTATCATTAAATCAATAATTAATTTATAAAAATATGGCAGAAGAAATAAAAACAGAAGCGAAAGAAGAAAAGAAATCCGCCCAAACTGCTTCGCAGAATGAGGTGGGCAAGGAAGAAAAAGCGGAGGTTCCAGAAAAGTTCGCCAAAATCGTCAAAGAGATTGAGGAGATGAAAGTGGTTGATTTGGCGGAATTGGTTAAAGTTCTGGAAAAGAAGTTTGGCGTAAGCGCGGCTGCGCCAATAGCAGTGGCGGCCATGCCGACAGCCGGAGCAGCGGCCGGAGCCGGAGCAGAGGAGAAATCAGAATATGATGTTATTCTGAAAGCAGTGGGGGACAAAAAAATTGACGTAATCAAGGCAGTCAGGGACGTTACTGCCAAGGGGCTGAAAGAAGCCAAGGACTTGGTGGATGCCGCGGCCGCGGAACCGCAGGTTATCAAAGAGAAAGCAAAGAAAGAGGAGGCAGAGGACATTAAGAAGAAATTTGAAGCGGCCGGAGCGACAATAGAATTAAAATAATTCTAAACAAGCAGAAAAGTAAAAAGCCCGTCCCGGGCTTTTTGCTTTGAAAGCGATATGATTATCTGAAAATCCAGTAGGATGCCAGCAATATAGCCAGCAGGGCGATAATCAAAGCGATTTTTTTGCCCAGCGGCGTTTTAATGGTTGGAAACCATTTTCTTTTCTGCCCTTTTTTGTTTATTGCCACCACAAACATAGCCCCGGAATATTCTTTCATCTCTTCTTTGCTGCCCTTCAAGAGGTTAGCCAGTGTTTTAGGCGTTACGCCCGCTAAATTGGCAATCGGCTCTGCAATGTGAAGATGAAAAAATTCAAATACATTTTGGGTCAGGATTATAACCCGGTCCTTGTCAACAAGGTTGCCGGAGGCGATATTGGAGAATATCTGGGTGGGCTTGTCGGACGAGGGTTTCTGGAATTCCAAATTTTCGCCCATATCATGATATTCTCCGCTTCTTAAAAGAAGCAGTTTGATATTGCCCGCTTTTGAGAAGTGGAGGTCAAAATCCCTGACAGCCACTGCGGCGATATTCAGGTTTCCGAGCCATCGGACATTGCCCTGGAGCGATAATTCTTCAAGGAACTGGTTGCCTTTCCGGAGTCCTGATTTTAACGCTTCTAGGGGCGGTTTGTGAGGGTCGGAGAAAAATCCATCCTTAATAATGTGGCTTAAATCCTCAAGGATTTTTTTATCCCTTGAAAGGGAGTCGGTAAATTCCCCGACAAGACACAAATTGCCCAATGGCCTCTCGTGTTCATTCTCCGGCTGAAAATAGAAACTCTTAAATACGAGCCCCTTTTTTGATTTTGGATTGATGTGATAATCAAATATCTGCATAGTTTTCATATCAATGTCTTTATTTTAACTCTTTACCGCCTGAAATTAAAGTAGTAGGATAAATAAACAGGGCGCATGGCTCAGTTGGTTAGAGCGCTATCCTCACACGATAGAGGTCGATGGTTCGAGTCCATCTGCGCCCATAGATAAAAATTTTAGAATTATTTTGGCAATCCACAGCCCGGGGCTGTGGCTTTGTTGTTTTTCCGTAATTTTGGTAGAATTATCTAATGGGCCAAAACCAAAACATCATTGTCCAATATCTGGTTTGGCATTTTTATTTTATCCACAATGGCGACTATTGACATCAATATCATATATGATATATAGTGAAGACACGGAATACGGGGTGAAATTTTATCAGGATATTAAAAAGAACAGAAGCCCCGTTTTAGATTATATCGAGCAGCTTAGCGATAAAGAAAAGGCGAAGGTGTTAAAATATATTGAATTTTTAAGAACACAGAAGGGGTACCTGGAAGAACCATACTCCAGGCATATCAAGGGAAAGATTAGGGAATTAAGGATTGATTTTGGCAGGAACAGGCATAGAATTTTCTACTTTATTTTTATTAAGAAGACCATAATTTTGCTCCATGCCTTTCTTAAAAAGGGTCAAAAAATTCCTGCTGTAGAAATAAGGAAAGCGGAAGAGAATTGTCTTGAAGTTCTGAAGAACCAAAAAATATATGAATAGAAAAAAGATAAATAAAAAAGCGGTAGATTTTCAGGGATATCTTAAGAAACAATTAAGGAATCCTGAAATCAAGAGACATTATGACGAATACGGCAAGCAACTGGAAATCGCTTACCGGATTTTGCAGTTGAGGAAAAAGAAGGGCATGTCTCAGGCAGATTTGGCTCAGAAAATAAAAACTAATCAAAGCAACGTCGCCCGGATGGAAGCGGGGCAGCAGAATTTTACCACAGAAACCCTGCAGAAAATTGCCATGGCCCTTAATCGCAAATTAAAAATAGATTTTGTTTAAGGCCTCTTAGATTTGGATATTAACAATCCACAGGTCCGGGTCTGTGGCTTTGTTGTTTTTCCGTAATTTTGGTAGAATTATCTAATGGGCCAAAACATCATTGCTCAATATCTGGTTTGGCATTTTTACGATGCGCCGAAAGAGCTCGGCAAGGCGTGGAAAAATTATCTCCGCTTTTATTTGAGTTTCTTTTCCGTGGTCGCGCTCATCAAAACTCTTTTTGCGCCGTGGCACGGCTATCAATGGTCTTATGGCAGGGGATTCAGTTTTTCCAGATACGCCGAAACCTTTATCTCCAATACCTTCGCCAGAGTTATAGGGGCGATAATAAGGAGTGTTCTGATTATTTTCGGCTTGATATTTGAGGTCATAATTTTCCTTTTGGGGGGAATTGTTTTTTTCGGCTGGATTCTCCTGCCCGTTGTCATATTTCTATGCTTTACTTACGGCATTAAATTTCTATTTTGATGTTTAATTTTGATTTCCAAAAAACAGCGATATCCAGAGCAGTGAAAATTTCCGAAGGTTTAGCTGTTTCCGTCATATCAGCGTTTAGGATAATATTCCTTATTATTTCAGCGGGTTTGGCCGTGTTGTTTTTGGCAGGCAATTTATCCGCTGGCTTTGGGCGGGAATACGATTTTTCTTTCGGTTTTGCCCTGATATTTTTGGGATTTAGCGTTATTTGTTTCCTGATAGACGGTTTTGTGAAAGTAAAAGTAAGCCAGCCCCCGGTGCCAGAGATAACGCCAGTGGTTAATTTAGCGGAGTTTTTAGGGATTGATGCGGCCAGAGCCCTTGTTGGCGCTGTTAAGTTTTCAAAACGGAAAAACATTTTTCCGATTAATGCCAGCATCTTTCTTTATTTTCTTCTCAAAGAGAATCCCCAGCTTAATTTTGTCCTGTCGCGCCTTTTGCTGGACACTCGGGCGCTGGAACAAAAATTGGCAGAGCACTTTTTAGCCCAGACAACAGGGGACAGTTTTAGCCAAGGCATTTATTCCCAAAAGTTTGAGCAATCGATTAAGGATGCTTTGGAAGCGTCAAAAGATAAGGGGCATAAATATATTGAGCCGGGGGATATGCTTTTGGCTTTAGCCAAAAACGAGCCGGTTTTAGGGATGTTTTTATTAGAGGCGGACTTAAGGCCGGATGATGTCAGAAGCGCGGTGTTATGGTGGGAAGAGGGGGAGGACAAGAGAAAGCGGCGGAAAAGATTTTGGGATTATGAAAATCTGGCGCGCCAAGGCAGTATTGGCCGGAGCTGGTCAAGCGGATATACCATTATCCTTGATGAGTATGCGGTGGATTATAATCAATTGGCGCTGAACGAGGGGATGGAAACGACCATCGGATATAAAAAAGAAATTGAGCAGACAGAGAACATCTTATCCAGCCCGGAAATCAATAATGTCCTTTTAGTGGGAGAGCCGGGCGTGGGGATGAAGAATATTGTAAAAGCGATAGCCGTTAAGAGCAATAAGGGCCAAAGTTTTCCGGCCGTTAATTTTAACCGGGTTCTGGAATTGCAGATTCCCCAGCTGCTTGCCCGGATGCAGAACATGGACCAGGTCGAGGATGCTTTGGACAGGATTTTCAAGGAGGCGCTTAATGCGAAAAATGTCATTTTGATTATTGATGAATTTCATAATTTTGTCGCCCAAGAACCGGCTCCGGGCAAGATTGATATTACCGGCCTCATTTCTTCATATTTAAAATATCCTGAATTCAAAATTATCGCCATCGCCAGTTATGCCGGGCTCCACAAGCAGATTGAGGAAAACCCGACTATTTTGAATCTCTTTTCCAAGGTTGAGATTAAGGAGCCGTCTCCGCAGGAAACAATGAGAATGCTCCAGCGATTGGCGCCGTCATTGGAGGCAAAATACAGCCGGCTTATCTCTTATCCCGCCTTGGAGCAGATAGTGGAGCTGACTGGCCGGTATATCGCAGACGTGCCGTTTCCCAAAAAAGCCATAGAGGTTTTGGAAGAATCGATAATTAAGACGGGCAAAGGCAAGGGGAAATGGATTTTGCCGGAAGACATTGACAAGATAGTGGCCCGGAAAACAGAGATTCCGGTGGGCAAGATAGAGGTTAAGGAAAAAGAGCTTTTGCTTAACTTGGAGGACTTGATTCATCAGAGAATTATTAACCAGCAAGAGGCGGTGCGGGAGGTTTCCACTGCCTTGCGCCGAGCCAGAGCCAAACTGAAGGAGAGGAAGGGGCCGATGGGCGGTTTTCTTTTCTTGGGACCCACCGGTGTGGGCAAAACAGAAACCTCCAAAGCCCTTGCCGAGATTTATTTCGGTTCAGAGCAAAAAATGATTCGGCTTGATATGTCGGAATTTCAGTCCACAGAAGACATCCCCCGGCTTATAGGCGCTTCCGGCAACGAAGGGCTTCTGACCACGCCGGTCAGGGAAAATCCTTTTTCCCTGGTGCTTTTGGATGAAATAGAAAAAGCCCATGCCAATATCTTGAACTTATTTTTGCAGGTCTTGGACGACGGCCATATCACGGACGGAATGGGGAGAAAAGTAGATTTCAAAAACTCAATTATTATAGCCACTTCCAATGCCGGCTATGAGGTTATTTTAGAGGCGTTAAGAAACAATTTGGATTTTTCAACTATTAAAGAGAGCTTGCTGAACAAGCTTTTTGACCAGAGGATTTTCCGGCCGGAGTTTATCAACAGATTTGACGCAGTGGTTTTGTTCAGGCCCTTGACTAAGGAAAATTTATTGGACATCGCCCAGTTGATGCTTAGAAAAATACAGGAGGGCTTGATGGAAAAGAATATTGATTTTATAATTACTCAAGAGTTAAAAGAGAAGATTGTTGAACTCGGTTATAACATAACCTTCGGGGCGAGGAATCTCAAAAGGGTGATTCAGGACAAAGTGGAGAACGCTTTGGCAGAAGAGTTGTTGAGGGGAGAAATTAAAAGGGGAGACAGAATTGAAGTGGACCCGAAGAGATTCAGGGTGAGAAAGATAGAGTGATTATTTAAAATTAAATCATTAAAAATTAAAACCTATGGAGGAACAAAATCAAGATTTTAATATATCCGGAACCATAAATCAGGCCGATGACAGTTTTGAGCCAGGGCCAGCGCCGGTGGCCAAGCCCAAAGACAAGAAGAAGCTTATCTTGGGAATAGCGGTTGGCTTGCTGGCAATTGTTGTCGGTATGGGCATTGTTTTTGCCACTGGCTTATGGGACCCGGTTTGGAATCCGTTAAGGCCTTCGCCGGACAAAATCGTGATGGAGGCGCTGAAAAACATTTCTGAAATTGACAGCCTGCGCGCCAAGGTAAAGATTGGCATAGATGTAACAGGAAGTCCGGAGGGGGATACCAAAGTGGCTCTGGGGATAGATGCGGTAGAAGACAATTTAGATGCGGAAAATCGCAAAGGACAATTTCTAATTGATTTTTCCATTATCCAAAACGGAGTGGAGATGATGTTCGGGGGAGAGGCGCGCGTAACAGGCGGGATATTCTATTTCAAAATTACTACCGTTCCTCTTGTCCCCCGGCTCCAATTGGCCGTTGCCGGGATTGACCTTGATCCGTTTATAGGGAAGTGGTTCAGATTTGACCCCAAAGAAGCGGGAATGAGCTTGCAGACAATGACCCGGGAAGAGGAGGATGAAATTACCAGCGAGATTTGGCGATTATTTTCCCAATCTCCGCCCTTCAGGGTAAAAGCAAAATTAGCGGGCGAGAAGATAGATAACAAAGCAACATACCATTATTTGCTGGCATTAGACAAAGAAAATACCAAGAAGTTTTTGCTTGAATTGGTTGAGATTTCTGAAAATCAGAACACGCGGCCGGCTTTTGGGATTATAGACACTGCGGAAATTTCCAGCCAGATAGACGAATCATTCAGCAAAGTGGGGGAGATTGAATTTGAGATTTGGATAGGGCAGAAGGACAAGTATGTTTATAAAATTGGGATTGATAAGGATTTCTACGGCGTGGACGTAGGCAATGGCCAAATGGGGAATATGGCTCTTGATTTTGAAATGGTCTTCTCCGAATTTAATCAACCCCGAAACATTACTGCGCCAGAGAACTCGGACAATATAATAGATTTGCTGATGCCTTTTTTCCAAATTCCAAAAGTTTTTTATCCAACAGGACTTGAATTTCCTGAATAGCGTAATAATATAAGGCAATCAGTGGTTTTCGGGGAAAGGACAAGGCGGACATAGTGTCCGCTTTGTTGTTGATTGTTCGGAATTATTGACAATCTCCCTTGATGGGCGTAAACTAAGAATAAAAGCTATTGACAAAATATGTTAAATAGTGTAGAGTTAAATCAAAACTAATAACGTCTCACGGCGCAAAACATATGAATAAATTAAGAGTATTTTTTCTTGTTTTCACTCTTTTCGCTCTTGTGTTATTGGTTCAACCTTTCTTAAAGGCGAATTTTGCTTTTCTGGAGGGAGCTGTTCAAGGCGATTATGCCGCTTATGCGCAGGGATGCATCACCGGCTGTAACCATGAATGCTCATACTATGACCAAAGGACTTGTTCTGACAATACTCACTATAGGGCCTGCGGAAACTATGACTGCGATGTCTGCTTGGAATGGTCATCTCCTGTCAGTTGTTTATCCGGCACCGTCTGCCAGAATGGAATGTGCGTCACTGATTGCGCCACCCACGACTACAAATCCTGCTATGACAGCGATGTTTATTGGTATGACTCC
>PEYH01000019.1 GCA_002774465.1 Parcubacteria group bacterium CG08_land_8_20_14_0_20_43_9 | reverse complement strand
AGGCCCTTGACCCCGGCCTTATTAAGCCAAAATAAAGAACACGCAATCACTGAAACCAATATAGAGGCAATAAAAATCCTTATCCAGTCATCTTTCTTGAAAATCGCCCGGCTGACAACAAAAAACCCGAAAAGGTGGAGCCACATCAGGAGCCCGGACATCCTCTCAAATTTGGACCAAAAACTCCGGGAAGGGTCAGCGCCAAGCGCGGTGGCCAATGTCATTATTAACACAAAAAACCCCACAGTAATGAGAAGGGCATTGCGCCTAACCCGATATCTGGGGGAATAAATAATGAGAAAAATACCTGTTGCAAAGAATATCTCTATCAGGGCCATCAGATAAAGGCCCTTCGGCCCGACAAAAGGGAACAAAAAATCCCCGTTTACCACCAGGGGCGTCAGGAGCATCAAATAAGCAGATAAAAACAAGATGAAAAGACAAGCCTTCTCGATACCGCCGACAGCAGACCTGGATTTCCTCTCTGGCGGAAATCCTTCCTGTTCTAATTTTCTCATTCTTTTTTGTCTTGATTTTCTTCCCATATTAATGAATTTGGGCCAAAATGATTGAAATCGGAGAAGATTTGGTTTAGGATGAAACAAATGCTTAATCTTACCGTTTTCAGAAAAATTCTGCTCTTTTTGGGAGACCTCTCTCTGTTTTATGTTTCCTTGATTATAACTCTTATTACCAGATTCGGTCAAAACCTTACGCCTCAAATATTCTCCGCCCACTTGATTGCCTTCTCCCCCCTTTTTCTCATCTGGATATTTATTTTTCTCTTCTTCGAGCTTTACGAACTCAACCTCGCCAACCTTAACACTTCTTTCCTCGCCCGCTTGAGCTTCGGAGTTTTGGTCTGCCTGATAGTTGGCGTGATATTCTTTTACTTATTCCCCATATTCGGGCTTACGCCAAAAACCAATCTTTTAATTATCTCATTGATACTTTGGGCCCTTATAACCATCTGGAGAAAAATCGCTCTTTATTTATTCTCCGCCTACTTCCAAAATCGCGTTTCCATAGTGGGCCTTACTAATGAATCGGAAAAACTCGCCCAGATATTAAAAAAGAATCCCCAGCTTGGCTACAGGATGATAGAATTAATCCCGATAAGCGATATCATTGAACTGCCGAGAAAGATAAAAGAGTCAAGAATTAACACTTTGGTTATCGCCGAGGATTTGTCCCGAGAACCGACTTTAGAAAAAATACTTTACCAATATCTGTCGCTGAAAATTAATCTTATGGACTTAGCCCAGGCCTACGAAATTATAGTCAGAAAAATCCCCATTGGATTTATAAATCAGGGCTGGTTTTTAGACAACCTCCAAGAAGGCCAAAAACGATTCTATGATAAGGTCAAAAGGATTCTTGATATCACGATATCGGCAGTTCTCCTGGTTCTCTCTCTCCCCCTCTGGCTGATAACGCCCGCTATCATCAAGCTGACAAGCAGGGGCCCCGTCTTTTATGTCCAGGAACGATTGGGGAAAAACCTCAAAAAGGTAAGGATTGTCAAATTCCGGACTATGAAAGAAAACGCTGACAAAATGGGCGACGATTGGAGCCAAGGCAAAGAAGACCCGCGAGTCACAAAAATCGGCAGAATGTTGAGGTATTTTCATGTTGACGAAATTCCCCAAATCCTCAATGTTTTATCGGGTAAGATGTCCTTTATCGGGCCAAGGCCAGAAAGCTTAAGAAATATCGCTTTTTTAGAAAAAGAGATTCCCTATTATCACTTGAGGCATCTGGTAAAGCCGGGCATTACAGGCTGGGCTCAAATGAATTCCGGGCACCTCAATGTGTCAGGGGAAATAGGCAGCATGAATGAGAAAATCCGTTATGACTTTGAGAAAGTGGAATACGATTTTTATTACATAAAAAACCGGTCATTTATCCTTGACCTGAATATTTTCTTTAAAAGTTTGGGCCTATTCTTCAAACAAGGCCGATAGCTTGTCTTTCTTTTTAAAAACAAGTAATCTTATATCATGGATGAAAGGGCGTTCTGCCAAGACATAGTCCACTTCCCCATGAATGAAAATCTAAAAAAATTTCTTATAGTTTCGTCTTATGCCCCGCCAGCTATCGGCGGACCGCAAAATCTTTATAATCTTTTAAGGGATTTCCCAAAAGACCGTTATTTTATCCTAACAAGCTTCTATAATATTGACAATCTCTCAGCTCAAAAAGGAACTTGGCTTAATGGAGAATATATTTTCTATGACAAACAGGGAGCTACAAAAGAAGACAGGGTTAAGACCCAAGAAGAAAAAACAGCCGCAAAAAAAAGCTCATTGCTAAATAGGCTAAAGCACTTAGCCAGAAGGAATTGGTTTATCAGGAACCTAATAGGCGTGCCCATAATAGTTGCCCAGATTTTCTGGATAGTAAGACGGGGCAAAAAATCAATCAAAGAAAAGAAGCCGGATGTCCTGCTTGGTTTTTCTGATTACGGGCCGGCAATGCTCGGAACTTATTTCCTGCATAAAATAACCAAAATCCCTTTCCGATTATTTTTATTTGACATTTATAAAGGCAATTTCTTTCCTTTTCCGGGCGGGGTATTGTCGAAAATATATGAGATAAGATTATTCAAGAAGGCCGAACAAATTATCGTGACCAATGAGGGTACAAAAGATTTCTATATCCGGCGCTATGGCGAAAAAATTGGTAAGAAGATAACAATAATTCACAATTCTGCCTTCCCTGAACAGCCCCTCGCCTACCGAACAAAATACCAGCCAGCTCCTCCGTTTTTTATTCTGTTTACCGGAAAAATTTATTGGGCGCAAATCGGAGCCCTGAAAAACCTTATTCGGGCAGTCGAAAAAATCCAGGATATTGATGTAAGATTAAAGATTTATTGCCCCAATCCGCGCGAATATCTGGACAGAATCGGAATCAAAGAAAGCGGTAGAATAAAAATCTCTGTTGCCCCTCCCCAAGATATGCCAAGAATTCAGAGCCAAGCAGACATTCTATTTTTGCCGCTCTCCTGGCACACTAAAAGCCAAGAAATAATTGACACGGCTACTCCGGGAAAACTAACCGACTACCTCATCGCTGGCCGACCAATTTTAATCCACGCCCCGAGTTCAAGTTTTCTTGTAAAATATGCCAAAGAAAATAATTTCGCCATGGTTGTTGACGAAGAGAGCGTGGAGAAACTGGGAACAGCAATTCGCCAACTGCTCAAGAACCAAGGTCTTGCGGAGAAATTGATAGCTAACGCGGAAAAAACTTTTTTTACGAATCATGAAGCATCCAAAAATGCAACAAAATTTGAAAGGGCTATTTTCAGCGACACCATTAGTTAGCATAATCATCCCCTTTTTTAACAGGATAAAATTTCTCAAGGAATCTCTCGAAAGTGTCCTCAATCAAACTTACAAGAATATTGAAGTCATTTTAATAAATGACGGTTCCGTGGAACCATGGGACAACTCGATTCCCATTGATCCGAGGATAATATTTTTTGAAAAAATCAATACCGGACCAGCCGCAGCAAGAAATTTAGGAATCGCTAAATCCCACGGGAATTATATCGCATTTTTAGACGCTGATGACCTGCTCTCTTCGGATAAAATAGAAAAACAAATTGCTTTAATGGAGGAAAGCCGAGCAGCGCTGCTATCGCATACATCATATATATATATAGACGAATCGGGGAATAAATTAAAAGAGATAAAATCTGGAAAATTCCGGGGCCAAGTATATCCAAAAATTTTCTTGCACTCTCCTATTGCAACCTCAACAGTAATGATAAGGGGAGAGATAAAAAATTTGGGGCTTAGATTTTGTGAAGATGTCCGAATTGCCGAAGACACAATCCTTTGGGCCCAAATAGCGAAAATCTCCCCGATCTTAGGACTGGATGAACCTCTTTCAAAAATACGCATACACAAAAATAGTACTG
>PEYH01000024.1 GCA_002774465.1 Parcubacteria group bacterium CG08_land_8_20_14_0_20_43_9 | reverse complement strand
GGAAAGCGTTATCTGTTTTTGTTGGCACAGTCATAGGCGTGGGCATATTCGGTTTGCCCTGGGTCGCTTTTAAGAGCGGATTTTTTGTTTTGCTCGGATATTTTCTGGTTTTGGGCGCTGTGACCATAATAGTTCATTTGATTTTAGGGGAAATCGTCAGCGGGACCAAGGAAGAACGCCGATTTCCGGGCTATGTCAGGCAATATCTCGGCAAGAGATGGGGGACAATTGCTTTTATTGCCATGTGCGCCGGACTATTCGGCGCCCAACTGGCCTATTTGGTGCTCGGGGGCGGTTTTTTGGCCAACATTTTAGCGCCATATCTCGGAGGAAGCGCCCTAACTTATGTTTTGGCTTTCTTTGTGTTGGGGAGCTTATTGATTTACCGGGATATAAAAAGCATTTGTTTGACTGAATTTTTGATTTTGATTGCTTTTTTCGCCATTCTCGCCTTTTTCGTTGTTAAGTCCATCCCCCATATTAATCCTGCTAATTTTTTGCATATTGACCTTAAATACATCTTTTTGCCCTACGGAGTAATTATTTTCTCCTTGTGGGGCTCGGCTATTTTGCCGGAAGTCAAAGAAATCTTAGGCAAAAAGAAAAAGGACTTAAGAAAAGTAATTATATCAGGCATACTCATATCAGCCCTCGTCTATCTCGTCTTTGTTGTGGCCATAATGGGAAGCGGCGGAAAGGCGACTTCCGAAGACGCTATTTCCGGGTTTGGTTTAGTGGCCGGAAGCGGCATCGCCAAGGTGGGCTTTCTTTTCGGATTGCTTACTTGTTTCAGTTCTTATTTAACTCTTGGCCTCACCTTAAAAAAGATTTTCTGGTACGACATCAAGATGCCGGAGAAAGCGTCTTGGGCCGTTGCTTCTTTCGTGCCGGTAGCAATGTTTCTTATGGGCGCGAGAGAGTTCATTGACATCATCGGCTTTACCGGCGCTTTGGCGGGAGGGATAGAGGGCTTTACCTTAATTTTTCTTTATAGAAGTTTTTTGAGAAAGAAAAAGGCCGGCCAAAAAATGAGCCGTTTGTATTTTCTTTTGTCCATATTTTTTATCTTGGGCATAATCGCTGAAATAAGCCATTTTATTAAGAGGTAATCGGGATACAGAGGAACAAAGATGAAGCCCCGCGCTCTTGCGCGCGGGGCTTCATCTTTCCGTCCCGCCAGCCATTGACAATGTTTTCTGAATGGCTAAAATGAAATATAGCCGGAAAGAGTTAAAATAAAGAAATGGATTTAGAAAGAGAAATCTATCTTACAAAAGAGGGATTGAGGAAACTTGAGCAGGAATATGAAGAACTCAATAATCTTAAGAGCCGCAAGGCGAAAGAAGACGCCCCGACAACCGTTGCTTCTTTGGAGGTTGACCCCGAATATCTGGCATTCCAAGACGATTTGAACTTACTGGAATCGCGCATCGTCGAATTGGAGATTATCCTGAAGAATTATAAATTGATTGACCCTCCCGGCAAAGGCGCTCATAAAGAGGTTTTTCTTGGCGCGACAGTGATTGTTGAGGTGGAGGGCCAGGAAGACGAGTTCACTATTGTCGGCTCCCTGGAGGCCAATCCCATGTTTGGGAAAATCAGCAATGAGTCCCCGGTAGGCAGGGCCCTGCTTGGCAGGAAGATAGGCGAAGAGGTAAAGGTTCAGTCAGCAATCGTATCTATTTATAAAATTAAGAAGATTACTTATCGGCTTTAACATTATTAAGGCAAAAAGAGGGTTAAGCTCTCTTTTTGAAATCACATGAGTTCGCTGCTTGATTTTTTTATAAAACTGGGAAAACTAAAAACCAATAAGAGAAAAGGTTGGATTCTTTACGACATAAAAGACCCGGCCACTACGGCTGACCACATTTTCCGGGCCGCTATTTTGGGCTGGGTTTTGAACAGCGTTAGCGACAAAAAGAAACTCAATGACGCAAGGATTATTAAAAGCATTTTAATCCATCATTTGCCGGACATATATATTGGCGAAGAAACGCCCTATGATTCGCTTCTTCCGGAGGATATTAGTTCCGAAAAAGATAAGGACATTATTAAGAAAATTCTCAAAAAATTACCGCAGGTTTCGGCCGGGATGGAAAGAAAAAGAGCGGTTCAGAGACAACAGGTTGAGGAGAAGACATTTCACAAAATCGTGGCGAAACTGCCCAATCAGATTAAGGAAGAAATTGATGGTCTTTGGGCGGAGCTAAATAAAAGAAGGACCAGTTTAAGCAAATTCGCTTGGGAGTCGGCGAAATTGGAGAGTTATCTTCAGGCGCTGGAATATTGGAGAAAGGAAGGAAAGGTTCAGCATAAATTATGGAACAAGTGGACGAAGAAGAACTTAAAAGAATCTTTTATAATCAAATTCCGGAAAGAGATAGATAAAATTTTAATAGAAAAAAATAAAAAATGCGGAGAGAGTATTTTAGGCGAACTTGTTCGCTTCTTGAATGAGGTTGGCAAGCTGAAATCGCTTAAAAGGACAGGATGGGTTTTGGCGCAGGCCAAAAGGCCGGAAAGCGTCGCCCAGCATACCTTCCAGATGGCCATAATGAGTTGGGTGCTTGGAAAGATGAAGGGATTGGATACCGATAGAATTGTTAAAATTGCCCTAGCGCATGATTTGTGCGAGGTTTACGCCGGCGACCAAACACCATACGACCCAATACTCGCCCCGAACTATAATAAAGAGGAAATTTATAAAATAGTGAGGAAGCCAGCCAGGGTGCCGCATTCCCAGCGATTAGTATGGCTAATGAAGAAGAAGGAGACAGAATGGAAGGCGGTAGTTAGGTTAACTTCTTTATTGCCAAAGGAATTAAGAGAAGAAATAATCAATTTGTGGCTGGACATAGAGGAAGGGATTACTAAGGAGGGCAGATTTGTGGCTCAAGTGGATAAAATGGTTAACCTTTTTCAGGCCATTGAGTATTGGAAAAAGGATAAAAAATTTCCGATTATGCCTTGGTGGATATTAATAAAAGAACGCGTCGACGACCCGATTTTATTAAAATTCGTTGATGAGCTGGATAGAGAATTCGCCATAGAAAGTAAAAGGGTTTCCCGAAAAATAAGAGCCTCGGAAAGACGAAATGAACGAGGAAGAAATAGGGGGAAAGTAAATTCAGGATTGGCGTCTTAAAGGCCCTCCAAGGGTTTTTATTTTTTTTCAGAGCAAAGAAATATGATAAAATGGATTCAATATGATAAATCAGGAGTTGGCAAATATCTTTTATGAAATCGGATATTTCCTTGAAATGGAAGATGCGGCTTTCAGGCCTCAGGCCTATGAGAAAGCGGCCATTGTTTTGGAGAACACCCAACAAAGCGTGCGCGATATTTATAATGAAGGAGGGATTAAAGCGCTGGTGGCGATGCCCGGGATAGGTGAAAGTATAGCCAGGAAAATTGAAGAATATCTTAAAATAGGCAAAATCCAGTATTACGAAAGGTGGAAAAGAAAAGTGCCGGTTGATATTGAGGGGCTGATGGCAATTGAGGGCATTGGCCCGAAAACGATTAAGGTTCTTTATGATAAACTTAATATCACAAACAGGAAAGAGCTTGAAGGAGCGGCAAGGCAGCGTAAAATTTCCCGCCTTTTCGGGTTTGGCGGGAAAAAAGAGCAGAATATTCTGCAGAATATCGTTCTTTTGAAAGTGAAAAGAGAAAGATTCCCGTTTGAGAAGATTTTCCCTATGGCCAGGGACATAAAAACCAAATTATATTCCCTAAAGGAAGTTGAAAAGGTTGATTTGGCAGGGTCTTTGCGCCGGCGCGAGGAGACCGTCGGCGATATAGACATTTTGGCGAATACGCGCTGTCCGGAAAAAGCAGTGGCCCTTTTTGTCAACCTTCCGGAAGTGGTCAAGATTTGGGGACAAGGGAAAACCAAGGCCTCTGTCCGCCTCAAACAAGGAATAGACGCCGACCTAAGGGTTGTTCCGGCAATCAGTTACGGCGCCGCGCTTCAGTATTTTACCGGTTCGAAAGAGCATAATGTGGCCCTAAGAAGAATAGCCATTGAAAAAGGGATGAAGCTTAATGAATACGGACTTTTTAAGGGAAAGAAAAGGGTGGCCGGGCAAAAAGAAAAAGATATCTACGCCGCGCTTGGCGTTAAGTGGATTCCGCCCGAATTGAGAAAAGGAAAAAAAGAGATTAAATATTTGACTGGTAAAAATAAGTAGCATTATCCCGGCGATTTTGCTATTATAAAATAAGGTATAATAATAATTAATAATCAACAATTATATATGAATTATAAATACGCGAAAATTTTAATAGTTTCTTTATTGTTCTTTTTCGCTTTTGGGGTTTCCGCCCAGACCGTTGAATCCTGCGCCTCGTTATATGAAGCGCACGCAAATATTATTGATAAATATGACAGCAATCAGGACGGGAAGATATTTTTGCAAGAATCTTACACTGCTGTTTCCGCTTGGTTTGAATACGGCTATACGGATAATGATTTGTTGGGCCTGTTAAAGTTCGCCAGACAGGGATGCGTTATCCCGTCTTTTGAAAACGACCCGGCCTCCGGCACTCTTTCAGCATCGGCAATTCAGGCGGCTGTGGGAGAAACAATAACCCTGACAGTAACCGGAAAAGACAATGACGGCCTGCAGAATCTCTGGGCATATTATCAAGGGAGTTGGCACAATAAGACGGTTCAAGGGACAACAGCCAGCGCCACCTTCGCTTTCTCTGAATCAAAAGTAGGGACTTATACCTATAAAGGGTATGTCTACGGCAGCCAGCCGAGCGGCATTAAAGAAACCGCCTGGACCGAGCCCTCGAGCGTGAAAGTAACCGTGGTTGTGCCAATTCAAGCATGTACTGATTCCGATGGAGGGATAAGTGAATATGTCCACGGCAATGTAGAAAAAGACAATGGCACTTTTTACGATGCTTGCCAGAGCGCCACTAAGTTAAAAGAATGGTATTGTACTGATAGTGGCGTAAGTGATTATAAATCCATTATTTGTGAGAATGGGTGTGTTGATGGTGTTTGCAAGAAAGATAGCGGCAACGATTCTACCACTGGTGTAGTTTGTATTGATTCGGACGATGGGCGGGATTATTATACCTATGGAAATGTTAAACACGCTGATGGCCGTCTAATAACTTATGACATCTGCGAAGGCGATCTTTTGAAGGAAAATTATTGCGATAATGGTTATTATGCTTACGAGTGGCATAAATGTGCCAATGGTTGTGAAGATGGAGTTTGTTTAAAACAAGATTGTCAATATTATTACTGGTTTGACAATAACACGACCACCTGCGGGTATAAGCAGTTCTGCGGCGCTTTTGTTTATTATGGATTAAGAACCTTTGAAACCCGAAATGAATGCGAAGACGCTTTGCCCCAAGTTCCTTCGTACGATTTGGCGTCAGGCACCTTGTCTGTTTCATCGGCAATAGTGGAGCCGGGGGAGAATATTACTCTTACAATTACCGGGCAGGACGACAATGGATTGTATGCCCTCTTGGCTTATTACAAGGGAGAGTGGCACAAGGAATTAGTCCAGGGCCTGAGCGCTGACGCCACTTTTACTTTTTCAGAGTCCCAAGAGGGGACTTATCCCTATTTCGGTTATGTTTACGGCAAGACGCAAAGCGGTAACCTGGAGTTTAATTGGACCGAACCGAAAATGGTGATGGTTACGGTTCGCGGAGATATTATTCAACTTGATGAACCGGATTTAATCATTTCTTCAGTAAGCACGAATCCAAGTTCTCTCACTACAGCAGACGAAGTTGATTTTAGGATAACCATTAAAAATATCGGAGACCAGCAAATGCCGGCTGTAAGCGGAGGAATTATAACCAAAGTTTCTTCCGCTTCTATGAGCGCTGGCTCAAGAATATGCGATGCCATGACCACTCGGCTAAAAGCGGGCGAGAGCGCGACCATTGATTGTTCCATTGCCCAAAAATTATCAAAAGGCAGTCATAACTTCACTTTCTTAGTTGATTCATCTAACCGGTTGGCAGAGAGCAATGAAAGCAATAACCAATTTAGCAAAATAGTGCAGGTTAGCAGCGGAGTCGCTGTTCAAAACGACCCGATATCAGGGACATTTTCAACGAGTGCGAACAGCGTAACTGCAGGAAATTCCTTTACCCTTAAGGTAGCGGCTCAAGACGACCAAGGCGTTGATAAAATCAAGATATATTATAAGGGGGCGTGGCATACTTTTGAATGCGAAGGTCAGCAAATATCCTGCGTAAAGAGCCAGACCATATCAGAATCCAGCGCGGGCACCTATCCTTATTACGCCAAAGTATACGGTTATGATTTGAACGGTAATTCCGAAAGCAATAATACTAACCCAAGCTATGTGAGAGTCGTGGTATCCGCGTCAATTGCCGCTACCTGCACCGATTCAGACGGGGGCGCGAATTATTCTGTCAAGGGCAGTTCTTCTTCAAGTGTTTCCGGGGTTGAGGGCAGGATTGATTGCTGTAAATTGGAATATTCAACCAATATGGGCGATTCCGTGAACCATATTGGTCCGGGCGGGGGAGCGTGTGTCAGCACCGGCCCTTATTTATATGAGGCGATTTGCGGAACTGACGGCAACCCGACAACTGTTGTTTACCAATGCCCGAATGGCTGTAAAGACGGAGTGTGTGTTTCCGGAACAAATGCAGCCCAGAAAAAGGGAGAACTTTCTTTAATGGTTGCCTCAATTCAGGCGCTCATTGAGAATTTATTGAAATCTTTACAGGAGATGAAAAGATAATATCGGGATTATGCGCAAACCCAAAAACCCGCGGTAAGCGGGTTTTTGGGTTTTCTAAATCAACAATTATTGATAAATGATTAATAATTATTTCATTGCTTCTTCTACGATTTTCTCAAATATTTTTGGCTGTTCTTGGGCTAATTGGGCTAAAATTTTTCTGTCTATCACGATATTTTTTTTCTTCATCGCCCCCATCAGTTTGCTGTAAGGGATATTTTGTTTCCTTGAGCCGGCATTAATTTGGACTTGCCATAGTTGTCTTTTTTCGCGCTTCCGGACTTTTCGGTCCCGGTAATTGTAAGACAAGGCGTGGAATAGCGCTTCTTTTGCCAAAGCATATCTGTTTTTTCTGCCCCAGCGGAATCCCTTCGTTTGTTCTAAAAGGTTTTTTCTGCGCTTATGGGCCGATGTTCCTCTTTTGACTCGCACCATATTAGAATTAAGTAGACATCAATTTTTTAATTTTTTTAGCCTCACAATCAGGTAATTCCACCCACTTTCTCTTTTCCCGTATTAATTTGCCTGACTTTTTTGAGCGGAAATGGTTTTGTCCTGTCGCTTTGCGCAAAAGCTTTCCGCTTTTAGTCAGTTTGAACCTTTTGGCTAACGACTTTTTCGTCTTCGCTTTTCTTTTTTTCTGCGTTTTTCGCGGCATTTTTTTGTCCTCCTTTAA
Source organism: Parcubacteria group bacterium CG08_land_8_20_14_0_20_43_9 (assembly GCA_002774465.1). Classification (GTDB taxonomy): domain Bacteria; phylum Patescibacteriota; class Minisyncoccia; order Minisyncoccales; family PEYH01; genus PEYH01. The sequence goes on along the minus strand of PEYH01000024.1, from coordinate 7,070 downwards.
TGATAAGCATTAATATATTTGGCAGTTTTCTGGGCGGTTCCTCGGTTTCTATCGGGATTTGAGCCCCCAATATCTCAACGAATTTTTTAATCTGTTCACTGGCATATTGTCGCAAGGCCCTTTCCCGCCCCCTCAACCGCAACTCAATTTTTACCTTGTTCCCTTGTTTCAGAAATTTGCAGACCTGGGTGGCCTTGGTCTCAATATCGTGCAAAGAGGTATTGAATTTTATTCTTACTCCCTTCACTTCCCCGCCCCTCTGGCGCGATTGTTTTTTTTCTTTCTTTTTCAGCTGGTAAAGATACTTTCCATAGTTTCCCATTTTGCAAATCGGGGGAGAGACCTTATCCGTGACCTGTATTAAATCCAAACCGTGCTCGGAAGACATCTTGAGCGCTTGTTCCAGGGAGACTACCCCTACTTGCTTGTCGTCTTCGTCAATTAATCTGATTTCCTTTGCCTTTATTTGATGGTTTAATAGCGGTTTGCCGAAAATGCTTTTTGGAATGGTTAATTTTAGTGGAGATGGCGGGATTTGAACCCGCGTATAGGAAGGCGTTGAGCTGGTTCTACAAGTTTATCCTGATTAGTGTTGTCAGCCAGAAACCTTGAATCAGGAGAAATGGCGTTTGGCTTAGGCCTGTTTTGAGCAGCGCTTCTCGGCCAATGAAGAACCGCTTATCTCGATATATTACACCCGCTTTGCTTATCGAGAGTCAGCAAAACAGATGGGCGTTGATTATCGCTAATCAAGCGCCGACACAAGCGTTATGCATAAGCATAAGCCGGTCTTTGAAATAAGTTGGCACTTATTTGATTCTTGGAAGTTTAACCAGATTCCAAGAACTGGACCTGCGCAGCTCGTCTGCTGTTTCCTATCGATGCCTGTCATCCCCGCCCGCATCGCTCCGCGAGAAATCATCTCGCGAATGCCTAATTTTCTTTCAATGCCCTTCTGATGTCTTTTTCTGCAGCTCTTTTTTTAAGAACTTCTCTTTTATCTGCTTTGCCCTTATGCTTGGCAATAGCTATCTCAATCTTTATTTTACCCTGCTTAGTATACATTCTCAAAGGCACTAATGTCAAGCCCTTCTGGGCTGACTTTCCTATCAATTGCTTGATTTCCGATTTGTTCAGCAGCAGCTTTCTTGTCCTCCTGTCGTGGTAATTTTTAGGAGTGTTATTCGGCTGGTAAGGAGGGACGCTGGCGTTAAGCAGATAAGGTTCTTCGTCTTTAATTACCACAAAAGACCCCTGCAGATTGGCCCTGCCGAGCTTGATTGATTTTACTTCATAGCCGTTCAGCACGATGCCTGCTTCAAATGTTTCTACGGGTGAGTAATCAAAAAAGGCCTTTTTGTTTTCAGCTAAAACTCTTGCCATTATTTTATGGTATCATAAATCAGCGAAATATTAAGGGCAGTGTTCCTTTTCGGGTCTGTTTAGCGTAGAATTATAGGATAACGACTGAAGTAATGCTTAAAAGGTCGGGAGATGACCATTAATCACCGGTCCACCTCGGGCGGGACTGTCCGCCTCGGGCGGATTAATTATTAAGAATTTTAATGATATGGAAGAAACAAAAACATTTTTTCATCACAATTACCCGAAGGGCGCATTAAAGGCGGTCTTGACCCTGCTTTTAGTCGTCTTGATTGTTTATATTTCCGTAGGCATTTGCAATCAGATAAAAATCGGGCGGTATATCGGGCAGGATGTGGTTTCCCGCAACACTATTACCGTAAGCGGGACAGGAGAGCTTTATGCCAAGCCGGATTTGGCGATTACGAGCTTCACCGTAAAAACCGAAGCCAAAACCGTGGAGACCGCGTTAGCGGACAATACCAAAAAAATGAACGCCGTGATTGAGGCGATGAAAAGCGCCGGTATTGAGGAAAAAGATTTGAAAACAACCAGTTTTAATATCTATCCAAGGTACGAATACCGAACCGACTATTCTGTGGAGCTTTGGCCAAGACCGGAAACGAGGATTTTAGTTGGATATGAAGTCGTCCAGTCGCTAGAAGTGAAGATGAGGGATATGGCGAAAATAGGAGAGATTATTCAAGCGGCGGCTGACTCCGGGGCCAATCAGGCGGGCGGGCTTCAATTTACTTTTGACGACCCGAATGGACTAAAGAGTCAGGCGCGCGAGGAGGCAATTCAAAAAGCAAAAGAAAAGGCGGAATTATTGGCGAAACAGCTTGGAGTAAGATTATCCAAGATTACCAGTTTCAACGAAGGCGGATATTATCCATCCCCGATGTATTATGACAGCGCGGTAAGCGTTAAGGGAATGGGCGAAGAGGAATCTGATCCGCAGATAGAGACAGGAGAGAACAAGATTACCATAAACGTGACTATTACCTACGAAATAAATTAGTTTAGTTATCAAATCCCAATGGCAAAGGAAACCCAAAAATTAAAAGCCAAAACCCAAAACCATAAATTAAAATCCAAAAGCTTTGACTTTTTGACTATAGTTTTGGGTTTTTTGTTTTGGACTTGGGATTTTCATTGGTCGCTATGAGACCCGGACTCGTAATTTTCGTAAAACTCGGGAAGCCACGCCAGATATGGGGAATCTCACTACTCGCCCGGGGCTGGTAATTTTTGGAAGAAAGTTATCCACAGGGAATCAGGAGAAATTCAGCGAAAAGATTGACAAGAACCAGAGAGGAGATGATGGGATGTAAGCAGCAATAAATTTTCATAATCAACAAAGCGCCTTAGTCGTTTTGTTTTTAAAGAATTGTTAGGGTGCGACCCTAACAATATAAGGGAGCATTACGAGGCCGGGCCTCGTAATATCTCGTAATATCTCTTGGTAATTTTGCCTTGATTCGCAATTTGCGATAAAATTAGAAGCATGAAAAAGATTTATGTCGTTAATCTAAAAGGCGAAAAAGAACTTTTTTCTTTGGCAAAGGTTTTTAGAAGCGCCCGGCGGGCAGGAGCTTCAAAAGATTTAGCTCAAAAAGTGGCCCGACAGATAGAAAAAAGCATTTATCCGGGGATAAAAACCAGCGAGATTTTTAAGAAAGTCAACCAGTTTCTTAAGAAAGAGGACAAGGGCTCAAGTTTGCGGTTTAACTTAAAGGAAGCGATGAAAAAAATGGGTCCAAGCGGGTTCCCTTTTGAAAAATACATAGGAGATATTTTTTCCGCCCACGGATATGATGTTTCTTTGAACCGGAAAATTAAGGGAAAATTCGCAGTTCATGAAATTGATTTTTTGGCGCGAGACAGCAAAACCCTGTATATCGGCGAGTGCAAGTACAGAACCTATCCGGGGGAAAGAATTGATTTAGCTATTGTCTTAGGGGTTTACGCCAAATTTTTAGACCTTAAAGGCGGCAATTATTTTCGCTTGCCGAAAAGCGTTGAGTTGAAACCGATGATGGTCACAAATGCCAAATTCAGCTCGCAGGCAATCAGGTATGCCAAAGGAGTGGGGGTCGGGCTTTTGGGCTGGAAATATCCGTTAAACAGAGGGCTGGAAACAATGATAGAGAAAGAACAGCTTTATCCGATTACGATTTTACCTTCGCTCAAGAGATATTTAGTAGAACCCTGCTCGCAGGCGAAATTAATGCTGGCAAAAGATGTTTTGGAAGAAAATCCGGATAAAATAGCTGAAATTATCGGCGTTGAGAGAAATAGAATTTTGCCGTTAATCAGCGAAGCCAAAATATTGCTGGGCAGTTAAATTATTCCTTTTGTTTGATATAATCAAAGCCCGCCAATGCGCGGTTTTTGGTTTTACAAAATCGGATTTAAAAGTTAAACTGGAAAAACATGAATAAAGACGAGCTTTCAGGCCTTATCCAAGAGGCGGTTTTAATAGCTCAAAAAGAGGGCAAGCTGCCCTGTTTTGATATTCCGGAGATTCCGATAAACTATTCTGAAAAAAAGGAGTTCGGGGACTATAATACGCCCATCGCTTTTTCTATTGCCAAACAAATCAATCAAGAGCCGGAATCAATAGCAAAAATCATTGTTGACTGTCTGCTAGCAGGGAGAGGCGCGGAATCAGCGGAAACCAAGGACGGTTTTGTGAATTTCCATTTTCCAGACAGGGAATGGCAGGATTCTCTAAATATTGTTTTGGAGCAGGGCAAGGAATACGGCTCCAGCAGAAAGGGCAAAGGAAAAACAATGGTCATTGATTATTCTGCGCCCAATATTGCCAAGCCGTTCGGAGTCGGACATCTGCGTTCTACTATAATAGGCCAAGCCATATATAACCTTTATAAATTTTCAGGGTGGAGATGTATCGGAGACAATCATTTAGGCGATTGGGGCACGCAATTCGGAAAACTCATTGTCGCCATAAAAAAATGGAATAAAAAGCCATTGAAAGAATTGTCTGTCTCAGACCTGCAGGCCCTGTATGTCCAATTTCATCACGCAGCCGAAACCCAGACTGAACTCGTGGAAGAATCAAGAGAATGGTTTAAAAAACTGGAGCAAGGGGATAAAGAAGCAAGAGGGATTTGGGAAATTTGCGTCAAAACAAGCATAAAAGAATTTGCCAGGATTTATGACATTCTTGGGATTAAAATAGACAAGGCATTAGGAGAGAGCTTTTATGAAAATAAGATGGAGGCAGTAATTGGCCGGGCCAGAAGAATGGGCATAGCCCAAGAAAGCCAAGGGGCATTAGTGATTATGCTGGCTGGAATGAGCGTTCCTTTGATGCTCTTAAAATCAGACGGAGCAACCACTTATGAGACAAGGGATTTGGCGACCATTGAATACAGGACGAGAAAATGGAAGCCCAACCTGATTGTCTATGAAGTGGGGGCGGACCAAAAACTCCACTTTGAAAAAGTATTCAAGGCGGCGGAGATGCTGGGGCTCAAAAAAGACGTTGAATTCAAGCATATCGCTCATGGCTTAATCCGCTGGGAGGATAGAAAGTTTTCCACCAGAAAAGGAGACACCATTGCCCTGGAAGAGGTTTTGGATGAGGCGAGGAAAAGAGCCGAGAATATTATTTTACAGTCAAAAGAAAATCAGAGCATTGTTTCGGCAGAGAAAGAAAAAATCGCCAGAGTAGTGGGTATCGGCGCGGTAAAATATAACGACTTATCCCGCCAGCCGGAAAGAGATATTGTCTTTAATTTAGACAGAATGGTGACGCTTGAGGGTAATTCTTGTCCCTATCTCCAATATACGGCTGTCCGCTGTCAAAGTGTTTTGGATAGGGCGGGGACAGCAAAGATAAAGCCAGGGACAAAAGAAACCATTTTGAATCAGGAGGAAAAATTAATTGTCCGGCTTTTAAGGATTTTTCCGGAAATCGTGGAACGGGCGGCCGAGTCGTTTTCCCCCAACCTGATTTGCAATTTTATTTTTGAATTAGCCCAAAAATATAACATTTTTTATGAAAAGCACCAGATATTAAAAGCAGACAGCCAAGAAGAAAAGAGCTTCCGGCTTGCTTTGACCGCTGGCACCAGGCAGGTCTTGGAGAACGGGCTAAAATTATTAGGAATAGAAATTCCCGAGAAAATGTAAACATGATATGGAAATTATTTTTCCGAAAATTGAGGAGAAGATAATAAAGTTTTGGAAAGAAAACCGCATTTTTGAAAAATCCTTAGACAAAAAGGGCGGGGATTTTGTTTTTTACGAAGGTCCGCCCACGGCCAACGGAAAGCCGGGCGTTCATCACGTGTTGGCGAGAGTTTTCAAGGATGCGGTTTGCCGCTATCAGACAATGAGGGGGAAAAGGGTTTTGAGAAAGGCGGGTTGGGATGTTCATGGCCTGCCAGTGGAATTGGAAGTGGAAAAACAGCTCGGCTTGCAGGACAAGAAGGGAATAGAAGAATACGGGGTGGCGCAATTCAACGAGGAATGCAAAAAATCGGTTTGGAAATATGAAAGCGAATGGGAGAATCTTACCGAAAGAATCGGCTATTGGCTGGATTTGGAGAATCCCTACATAACCTCTGACCCCTATTATATGGAGAGCGTTTTCCATATCATCAAAAGGATTTGGGAAAAGGGCTTGCTGTATCAGGGATATAAGGTTTTACCCTATTGCCCCCGCTGCGGCACAGGCCTTTCCTCCCATGAGGTGGCGCAAGGATATAAAAAAATAAAAGAGAAAGCGATATATATTAAATTTAAAGTTAAAAGTCCAAAGTTAAAAATCCAGAAAACAGAATTCAAGACCGAAGAAAATTTCTATTTGTTGGTTTGGACTACTACGCCCTGGACCCTGCCCGCCAACGTAGCCATTGCCGTTAACCCGAAGATTGATTATATCATCGCCGAGAAAGACGGCGAACAATTAGTTTTGGCCAAAGCCAGACAGTCAGTATTGGGCGAAGGATTTGAGGTAAAGCGCGAGTTAAAGGGAAAGAGCTTAATCGGCCTTGAATACGGCCCCTTGTTTGACGAGAGCGCGGTTTCTTTGCAAACAGAAGGCAAAAGAATTTACGAAGTTTTGCCCGCTGATTTTGTCACTACCGAAGAAGGAACGGGGCTTGTTCATATTGCTCCTGCTTTTGGCCAGGATGATATGGAGCTTATTCAAAGCCAAAAGCCAAAAGCCAAAAGCCAAAACTATAAATTTCCGGTTTTGTTGACCGTGGATGAGGCGGGAAGGTTTAAACCGGAAGTCAAGGAATGGGCTGGACTGTTTGTCAAAGACGCAGACCCGCTGATTATAGAGTATTTAAAACAGAAAGGCCTGCTGTTCAAAGACGAAATATGCGAGCACGACTATCCATTCTGCTGGAGATGCGATACCCCGCTGTTGTATTACGCCAAAAAGAGTTGGTTTATCAGAACGACAGATATCAAGGATAAGCTGATTAGCGGCAACCGGAAAATTAATTGGGTGCCGGGGCATATAAAAGAAGGGAGATTCGGGGAATGGCTGAATGAGCTCAAGGATTGGGCTGTTTCCCGGGAAAGGTATTGGGGCACGCCTTTTCCTGTTTGGGAATGCGGGAATTGTTCCAAAGAAATCGTCATTGGTTCCAGAGATGACCTGCGAAAGCAAAAATTTACTGCTAATAGATATTTTGCTTTAAGGCACGGGGAAGCGGTTTCCA
>PEYH01000029.1 GCA_002774465.1 Parcubacteria group bacterium CG08_land_8_20_14_0_20_43_9 | reverse complement strand
CTACGTATACATATGACGATTTTTGAGAATTGGAAACCGAATTGGAAACCTGGTTTCCAAAAAAGGTTTCCAAAAAGAGGTTTCCAAAAAGACAACGAACCCTGAACTCGTAATGAGCCCAGGGTTCATTGTCTTTTCTCGCAAAATTTTCAAAAATTATTTTTGGCACTTGGGGCAGAAATGGGCGGAACGGCTGCCGATTATTTTCCTTTGGATTATTGTTCCGCATTCGGGACACTCCCCTCCTGTCCGGCCATAAACCTTAATAACATCCTGAAACCTGCCCCTTTCCCCGCTTGGCTGGCGAAAATCAGGGATACTTGAACCAGCGAGCTTGATTGCTTGCAAAAGTATCTTTGATATTGCTTTATGTATTTTTTCCAACTCTTGCGCCTTCAGGCTCTTGGCGGTCCTAAACGGCAAAATGCCGGCTAAAAAAAGAATTTCGTCGGCGTAAATGTTGCCGATGCCGGCAATAAGATTCTGGTTCATCAAAACCTGCTTTATTTTCCTGTTTCCCGCCTTTTTGATTATTTCCCGAAACTGCTCAAGTCCTAATTCCAGCGCGTCAACGCCCAGCTCGCTTATTATTCTTGCCTCTCCCAGCGATTTATTGTCCCACAATTCTATTCTCCCGAATTTCCGCATATCGGAAAAAGCCAGCATCTGGCCGTTGTCTAGCCAAAACATAATGTGGATAAAACGGTTCATCGGGTCTTGCATCGGCCCCTTATCTATCGGCTTCCACTCGCCTTTCGTTCTTTTCCATTTTCCGACCAAAAAATGTCCGGTCATTTTCGGGTGGACAAAAAGGGTTTTCTTGCTATTGAGGCAAAATAAAACAACCTTGCCCCGGCGCTTGATATCAATGATTTTCTCCCTTGCGATTCCTTTTTTGAACCGATTAAAGTCCTTCGGTTTCTTAACCAATTTTTCAGCATCAGTCCAAACATCAACAAAGGTTCTTTTCAGAACCTTGCTTCTCAAGCCATTGACCATTGTCGTCACTTCCGGCAATTCAGGCATTTTTATCCCGCTCCAAACTTTTTAAGATTGATTTCCTTAATCGCGCTATTTTATGATTGGAAAGGTTAAGTTCCGGAACCGCCCTCTGAGAAGAAACCATTTTTATTAGCCCCTGATTTAACTCCTGAAAATTATATTTTTTAATAATGTCCCTATATCTCTTCCAATCAATCATATCAATGGATAAAAGCGAAAAGATATCAATTAAGTCCTTTTTCCCCTTATTGCTGCTCTGACGCGAAGAAAAGGCATAAAGTTTCAAAATAAGCAAGACCTCCGGCGTTGGCGCCGAAAATCCTTCAATGTTGCGCGAATAATCTGAAATTATGTCCTCAACGGGAATTCCTATTTCCGAAAAATGAGGAAGATAAATATCAATATCTATGTCCTCGTTTTTTATCTCGTATTTTTTGAGCCGTTCGTTTTTGAAAATTTCAAACTCTTTTCTCAACGTCTCTAATTGGTCATAATCAACGATAATATCAATATCCTTTGATTTCAAATTTTTGGCATAAACAAAAACCGCCCAACCGCCGATAAGGATGAAATTGAGCTTGCCCTTTAGTTTTTGAAGAATTTTAAAACTCTTTTCTGTTATTAAATCGTGATAGAATTCCGGCATAATCCGCCTATTATAAATGTTTAAAAATGAAAAAGTTTTTCTTTTAGGGCGTTCAGGAAGTCCTTGGCATACCATTCCGGCAAATTCCACAAATCAGCAAATGTCTGGCAATCAGGCGTTATTTTGCCAAAATTTTTAAGCCATTGGTCGGAGGATATCACGATAAGGTTGATTCTCCCTTTTTTATGCGGAAAACGAGATTTTATATCAGCCAATTTCTCTTTTTCAGAATAGACATAGACCTTATCATAATCGGCCGGCGCGTCTTTGTATTTTTTCAGATAAGCGGAAAAAACACCGAAAATTATATGAGGAGGCATTTCCCCTTCTATATCTCTTATGTCCTCATCTGTATGGGTTTGATAAATAATGTCTTTCTTCAGGTTGCGGAAAGTGGCCCACAGATAAAGCCATTTTTCCGTATCAACAACCCTAAACCCTCTGCCCCCTGCCTCAAGGCAACCAGAGTCGCGAGGAACTTTTAAGGCATTAAAAGCCGTGCTCAAGGAAAATTTATACTTTTGAGCTATCTCTTTTTGGGTAAATTCAAATTTTTTGTTTTCTATGGCTTGAAACAGAATTTCCCGCCAAATTACCTCTTTTTTATTCATCGTTTCGTAAAAAGCAGTAAATTATTGGCTTCGTTTCTATAATAGTAGAAACGAAAACAGGTGTCAAGCAATTTTGAGAATCATTTTGATTATTATAAATCTTTTAGCATTTGCCAATTGATGTGGAAAAACAGGGGCGTATCAAATTTGCTCATTTCTTCCGGCTTTATCCACTTAAAATCAGTATGCTCGGAATCAAGCTTTATTTTGGGCTTATTTTTGACTTCAACCAAAACCGGAAAACGAAGCCATAACCGATGAACGGTTTCGTCTTTTATCTTATAAGACTGCCCGAACTTAATATCCGCAATGTTCTCTTCTGAAATGCCTGTTTCTTCTTTTAATTCCTCCAAGGCCTTTTCCCTGATTGGCTTCAGCTCATCCAAATAACCGGCCACCGTGCTCCACTTCCCCTGATAAGCGCTTACTTTCTTGCTTCTTTTCAAAAGCAAAATCTCGTCCCGATATTTTACGAAAATAATCAGGACAGGCGCGCTGATGGAATTTGTATAATCAATTCTGCCGTCCGGGAACCTCGGCAAACCAGCGCCTATTTTTTTGATAATTTCAAAAATGTATTTTTCTTTCATAGAGAAATGTCAATCCCGACCGGGCAATGGTCGGAACCCATAACTTTATCAAGAATAAACGCTTTTTTAAGTTTGTTGGCCAAGGGGCTTGAGACAAAGCAATAATCTATTCTCCAACCAAGATTGCGCTCGCGGGCATTGGCGAAATACGGCCACCAAGTATAATGCCCCGCGGTTTTGTCAAATTTCCTGAAACTGTCAATAAATCCCAATTCGACAATCCGGTCAATCCGTTCTCTTTCTTCCGGAGTGAACATTATATTATTTTTATTATCTTTTGGCCGAGCTAAATCTATTTCTTGATGAGCGACATTAAAATCGCCGACCAAAATTATTTTTTTGTTCTTAACCGCAGGATTTTTCAGATAATCCAATAAATCATCGTAAACTTCTAATTTGTATCCCAAATTCTCCTTTTGCCTCCCGCCGTGGGGCAGATAAAGGTTAAGCAGAATAAAGCCCGGAAAATCTAAACGAATAATTCTCCCCTCATTGTCAAAGCGGTTTAGCCCCATGCCCGCCTCCTCATTATCCGGCTTAACTTTTGAATAAACTGCCGTCCCGCTGTACCCGGGCTTTTGAGCCGGATTGAGGAAAAAATTATAGCCCCGGATGTCTTTCAACTCATCGGGCAAATCCCCTATCCTTGACCTGACTTCCTGCAGGCAGACAATATCCGCCTTGGCGTTCTTAAGCCAATCCCAAAACCCCTTTTGGTAATTTGCCCTTAAACCATTGACATTCCAGGATAAAATCTTCATTTCAATTATTGTCAGGGTGCGACCCTAACATCGTTGTCAGGACGCCATTGTTAGGGTCGCACCCTAACAATTCTCGACCCTAACAATTCTCTAATTTTGTAATTTTTTAATCTGCTTTTTTAAGTTCCTCATTTCCAACTCTCTTTGCACAACCATCTGATACCAGGATTCAAGCTCCGCCGCCCTTGTCTGGAGGGCATCCCTGCTTTTTTGAAATTCCAGGGTTTGCTCCTCTAATTTATCCCGGCTTTGCTTCAATTGCCCTGTTTTTTCCTGCGCCTTTTTTCTTAAAATCTCATCCTTGTGGGATTCCCTGATTGTATATCTTATCAGCAAAAAACCGATGAGGCAGTAAAGCAGGAATATGACGGCGTTGATAATCATCGCCCCCTTGTTTGCAGAGGAAAAAATCTGGATAAAGGAAATGACTGCCATCCCGGAGACCAAAAGGATTGTTATAATCGTCAGCATCGTAGAATCTATTATTGCTCCATTTTACCAAAAAACACCAAAACCGCCT